>CAMLKX010000191.1 GCA_946480515.1 uncultured Sphingomonadaceae bacterium
ATCCTTGACACCGACGACCAGCTGCGGCTGCTCAAGCAATTGATCCAGGCCAGCAACCTTGACGAGAAGCGGTGGCCGGCGCGCCAGCTTGCCGGGCTGATCGACCGATGGAAGAACCGCGGCTGGAACCCCCAGCAGATCGACGCCGGGGAAAGCGAAGCCTTTGCAAACGGTCGCGGAGCCGAACTGTACCGCGCCTATCAGGAGCGCTTGCGGACTCTGAACGCGTGCGATTTCGGTGACCTTTTGCTCCACATGCTGACCATCTTTCGGTCCGCGCCCGACGTGCTGGAGCAATATCGCGAGCGCTATCGATACATCCTGGTCGACGAATATCAGGACACCAACGCCGCCCAATATGATTGGCTTCGGTTGCTTGCCGAGCCACGACGCAACCTCTGCTGCGTCGGCGACGACGACCAGTCGATCTACAGCTGGCGGGGTGCCGAGGTCGCCAACATTCTGCGCTTCGAGAAGGACTTTCCTGGAGCCGCAGTGATCCGGCTGGAGCAGAATTACCGGTCAACTCCGCACATCCTCGCTGCGGCCACGGGGCTGATCGCCAATAACAGCGGACGTCTCGGCAAGACGCTGTGGACCGAGTCCGAGAGCGGCGACAAGGTGCGAGTGATCGGCGTTTGGGACGGTCCGGAAGAGGCGCGCCGCGTTGGCGAGGAGATCGAGACTCTCCAACGCCGTGGAACACCGCTGTCCGCGACCGCGATCCTGGTCCGTGCCCAGTTCCAGACGCGCGAGTTCGAGGAGCGGTTCATCGCCATCGGTCTCGCCTATCAGATTGTTGGCGGCTTCCGCTTCTATGAGCGTGCCGAAATCCGCGACGCCCTCGCCTACCTACGCCTGGTCCAGTCGCCGGCGGACGATCTGGCGTTCGAGCGCATCGTCAATGTTCCCAAGCGCGGCTTGGGCGACAAGGCTGTTGCGACCATTCACCGCTTCGCCCGGGCCACGCAGCAACCCCTGCTGCTCGCAGCGGCGCAGATGCTCGACAGCGACGAATTGACCCCCCAGGCGCGGCGATCGCTCGGCCGCTTCGTTGGGGACTTTGCCCGATGGCGCAAGATGGCGGTGGAGCTTCCTCACCCGGAGCTCGCGCGGGTTTTGCTCGATGAGAGCGGCTATACTGGAATGCTCCAGCCGGAACGCAGCGCCGAGGCTGCCGGGCGGCTCGAGAACCTCGCGGAACTGGCCCGAGCAATGGAGGAATATGAGTCGCTCGGCGGCTTCCTCGAGCACGTCAGCCTGGTGATGGACAACGACGCGGCCCGCACCGACGACAAGGTCACGATCATGACCATCCATGCCGCCAAGGGGCTGGAGTTCGATCATGTCTATCTTGCCGGATGGGAGGAAGGCGTCTTCCCGTCCCAGCGCAGCCTCGACGAGGGTGGTCTTGCCAGCCTCGAAGAGGAACGCCGCCTCGCCTACGTCGCGATCACCCGCGCTCGCCGGACAGCGACAATCTTCCATGCCGCCAATCGCCGGGTGTACGGTCAATGGACGAGCAGCATCCCGTCGCGGTTCGTTGCCGAACTGCCCAAGTCCAATATTGCAGAAGAGACGACGATGAGCGGAGGCGAGAGCCTGTGGCGCGCACAGTGGAGCGAACGCGCCGATCCCTTCGCCCACCTTGGTCCCGCTCAGTCGATGCGCGCCAGCACGCGTGGGCCCGGTTGGCAGCGCGCCGCCCGCGGATCGTTCAATCCAGAACCATCGCGCATCATCGAAGCCCGCGCTTCGGCAGTCAGCCTCGGCAACAAAGGCCGCGACGATCTGTCACTCGGCCAGCGCGTGTTCCATGCCAAGTTCGGCTACGGCACCATCGCCGCGATCGAAGGCAACAAGCTGGAAATCGATTTTGAACACAGCGGCCGCAAACGGGTCCTCGACAGCTTCATCAGCATTTGACGGCTCGGGTCACTGGGTCCGGAAGGCCACGCGCGAAAAGGCAGGGTTGGAATCCCATCCGTAGATATCGGGTGCGAACGTGATTTCGCCGTTGGTCGGCTGCGCGGTCAGATAAGTGATGTAGATCGGAACACCCTGCGGCAGCGGCACGAACTGCTCCGGCTCAGGCGACGGAGCGACCGGCTCCTTGCCCAGCAGCCAATGCGCAAGCCTGCGCGCATCCTCAACCCGCACGCAGCCATTGCTCAGCGTTCGCAGGTTCTTCGAGAACAGATCCTTGCTCGGCGTGTCGTGCAGGTAGATCCCCTCGCCGTTGGGGAAGGAGAATTTCAGGTCCCCCATGGAATTGGTCGGCCCCGGCAGCTGCCGCACGCGGATATTCAGCCGCCCCGCGGCGACTTCCTTCCAGTCGATGCTATCGGAAGGGATGACCGTTGCCGCATCGGTCCAGTCGGACATCACCTGATAGCCACCACGACGCAGATAGATGAGCCCACTGTTGAGGACGTGGGGAGCGATCGTCTTGCGCACCAGATGCTCCGGCACGTTCCAGTAGGGATTGAACGTGGTGTAATGGATAATGCTGGCGATGAGCGGCGTGGGGAGCTCGTCCATGCCGACGATGACCTTCATGGAGTCGATCGGTTGACCATTCTCGTACATCCACAGCCGCTGAGTTGCGACATCGACCATGATGAAGCGCCCAGTCGCGGGAAGCGAGCGCGCCCGTTCCATATTGGCAATCAGGCGCGGATCGGGCGTTTGCCCGCTTTGCGCCTGCGCCCAGGCAGCCTCGCGCAACTGCGAGTAGATCCGGTTGATCGAGGATACGTCGCGCACATGCTGCTCGATCGACCGCGCAGTTGCAGCCGCTCGCAAGATGAGATCGAGTTGCGCACCCTGCGGCTGAAGTGAAGGATAGGCGTAGATCATCCGCGGCGTCGGCTTGCGCAGCGCCTGAACATAAAGCACCCAGGCAGCCGACAGCATCTGGTCGGCAGTCGCAATCGCGGGTGGAGCGCCCGTCTGGGCTGCACGAAGGGCCTGCTCAACCTGATCCGCATAGAACGCACCGTGCTGAAGCCCATCCAGCGGCGCCCGCCGCAACAGGTCGATCAGCTGTCGAGCCGCCGGTCGCGGCTGGCCACCTTGGAACCAGATCGACAGACGATAGCGGTTGTACACCGCGCCGACCGCGGCGAGCGGAAGGCTGGGCGGAGGGCCAGTCAGGATTGGCATCGGCGCCGGTGTCGTCGGTGCAATCGGGAGATCCTGCGCGGGCTGCGGCCCAGTCGGCAGGCTCGCCTTCTCGGCAACTGCAGGAAGCGGCGCCAATGGATCCAGTTCAACCGTGCTGTTCGCAGCCGTGGCAGTGCCGGCCAGCAGCGCGGCCACCGCGGCGCAAACTCCGAACTGCCGACTCACTGATCTCACAGTCTCTCCAATCATCCAGCAGTAACGCGGCCCACTCAGCCGCGGGTCCGCGGCAATCTTCAAATTACGCAGCTGTGCTTTTCAAAGCACGGCATATCGCTAGCCTCAGCCTGCTGAATCTTCGCTTAAGCGCGCAGGTGTGGGCCAGAAGCGACAATTCTATAAGGGCACCGTTCAAGCCTGTGTTTCCAATCGGAATTTATTCCGATGGAGGGCGGTTCCAACCGGAGGTCGCGTCGGGGTTCACCCGTAGGTGAATTGCTAAAGAGGTTGTTCAGCCTGATCAGGAAGCCGCTCATGTGCGGCTTGGGCCCCAGGCGAGCGCCAGATCAGCTCAAAGAAATGACCAATCCATGGCCGTAAGTCGAGATAGGCGAAGCGAGTCAGCGTTCCCCAGGCGCGACCACCTTCGCCTTGGACAGCGAGCGGGTAGCCATCCCTCTCAAGCCGATGAAGCTCCTCATCAAACATCTGCTCGGCGCCGCTGACCTGCGCCGCGACATGATGGAGGAAAGTGTGCGCATCGGGCGCCCGATCGCGGTAAATGCCAATCGCGCCGTCGACTGGCTCGATCAGTTCAACTTGCGTTCGACCGAGGTTCGCCAGCGCCACGCGGATCCTCGCTTGATCCTCACGGGCTCCGACAAGGACCTCCAAGTTCGCATCGTACACCGCGAACTCACGAATTCGCCCGTCCGCTTTGAAGCGGTCCATCGCCTCGTCG
>CAMLKX010000192.1 GCA_946480515.1 uncultured Sphingomonadaceae bacterium
CATGGTTTGCCAGGCCACGCAGACAATCCCGAGACTCCGGTTCAAACGGGGTTCAGGGCACGGAATCAAGGCTGGATGCAACCTAGTCAGATAGTTATGGCAATTGCCATCAAATAAGCGCCGGTTGGCGGAAAACAGGAGATTGGAATGAAATTCACCCGCAACGCTTTGGCGCTGACCCTTTCCGGTGTGCTGCTGGCTGCTGCTCAGCAGGCTGCACCCGCTTTTGCCGCCCAGAAGGACGCAGCGGCAGCTCCAGCCCGATCCTACAAAATCTCCAAGGAAGCGCGGCAACCGCTCGCCGACCTCCAGGCTGCGGTGACCGCAAAAGACACGGCGAACATCCCGGCCAAGATTGCGGCAGCTCAAGCAGTCGTGAAGACAGCCGACGACCGCTATGTCCTTGCCCAGCTGCAAGTTCAGGCGGCACTCGCGTCCAAGGATGATGCTGCCCTCGCGGCCGGGCTCGAGGCGATGATCGCGTCAGGGTCAATTCCCGCCGCGGAACTCCCCAAGTTCCGGCGGAACCTCGCCCAGGCTTATTACCGCACGAAGCAATATGATCGCGCTGCAACGGCTGCCGAGCAGCTGGTCGCCTCCAATCCGAACGACATCGATTCGGTGGTGCTTCTGTCCGAAATCCGCAACAGCCAGGGCCGTCCGGCGGACGCGCTGGCTCTGCTGCAGCAGGGAATCGATCGCCGAAAGGCTTCAGGCCAGGCCGTGCCGGAGGAATGGTACAAGGTCGCGGTGTCGCGCGCATTCAAGGCGAAGCTGCCGGCGGCGATTCCGCTCAGCCGGGACTGGGCCGCGAGCTATCCTTCGCCGACGGCGTGGCGGGATTCGCTGAAGATTTACGAAACTCTGCACGGCAATCAGAGCAACCTCGATCTTTATCGCCTCGCGCGGACGGCGGGCGCGCTGACCAGCGACAATGACTATTATCGCTACGCCAATGCAGCCTTGGCGAAGGGATTGCCGGGAGAAGCCAAGTCTGTCCTGGACGAAGGTTTCGCGGCGAAAAAGATCGACAAGTCGCAGGACGTATTCCGGCAGGTCTACGCCAATGCAACTTCAAAGGCAGCGGCCGACCGGCCGACGCTCGCTTCCGCTGAAAAGTCGGCACTGGCAGCTGCTGCGGCAAAACCTGCGACTGTCACCGGCGATGCATATCTGTCCTACGGCGATGATGCGAAGGCGGCGGCGCTCTACCGGGCCGCGCTGGGCAAGAGCGGCGCCGACTCCAACCTGTTGAACCTGCGGCTTGGGATCGCGCTTGCACGGCAAGGGGATCAGGCCGGCGCGAAGGCCGCGTTCGACAAGGTTAGCGGACCCAATGCGGAGATCGCGAAATATTGGCTCGCCTATCTGAGCAAGCGCGCCTAGCTCGGCCTACTCATCAGCAAGGGCGCCGGCGGTTTCGTCGGCGCCCTTTTTTGCGCCTGTCTCAGATCGGGATGGGTGAGAGACACGGCTATGCAGCCGCCATCGTGCGCTCCTACATGGGAACCGCCAGATAACTTGTTCGGAACGACAGTTAATTTGCGGTTCGATGATCGCCTTGTAACGGTACTTAATCAACCGGCCGACACTGCGTTCGACCGGGCTGTCCGGTGGCGGCAGCTGGTGGAGCTTGTTGCGGGTGCCGGGCCGGGCGCGGCCGATCCCATGGTCGTACGGGCGATTACCGCGATCCGATCCGATCGCCTGCACATCGACGAACCAATGCGGGCCGCGGCCGCCCGGGCAATCGCCGGAATGAAGGCACCGCCGGAGCTGGTCGCCCTGTTCGCGGAGGACGTCGCCTCTGTTTCGGGACCGCTGCTCGCGTCGGCAGAGCTGGAACCCGAACAGTGGCGGGTGGTGATCCAGGGGGCCAGCACGGAGAGCAGGGAATTGCTGGGGACGATCCGGCCCGACCTCGCGCTGACCGATGATCAAGCGGGCGAACATGAGCCTGCTATCGACCCTGCGCAGGCCGATGAGCGGCCTCTCGAACTTGAGCAGCCGATTGAGCACGCCGCTTCCGAGGCCAGTAAGCCGCTAAGTCCCTTATTCCGCTGGGAGTGCGGTCCGTCGGGCCAGATCGACTGGGTTGAGGGTGTTCCGCGCGGCGCGGTGATCGGCCGGTCGATCGGGACATCCGGCATCAATGAGGGGGTCGATCCCTCCGCACTGAAGGCATTCGTCAGCCGCGCGCCGTTCACC
Organism: uncultured Sphingomonadaceae bacterium; assembly: GCA_946480515.1. Next base: position 2,209 of record CAMLKX010000192.1, read on the forward strand.
GAGGCGACGCTGCTGATCGGAGGCGATGGCGATGCCAGCGGGGAGTGGCGGGTGAGCGGCTCGCCGGCGTTCGACAAGAATGATGGCCGCTTCGCCGGCTATCGCGGCCTGGCGGTTCGCCGTGAGACCGATGATCCGAACGCTGCGCCCGCTGGCAGCAAGGACCCCGACAGCATGCGTGAGCTGGTGCATGAATTGAAAACTCCGCTGAATGCGATCATCGGATTCGCGGAGATCATCGACGGGCAATATCTCGGGCCGGCTCATCGCCGCTACCGGGAGCGAGCCGCGGAGATCCTGCGGCAGGCCTGGACCTTGCTCGACGCGGTCGAGGATGTGGATCTTGCCGCCAAGCTGTCGTCGGGCCGGTATCAGTCGGGACAGCCGATCGCGATCACTCGACTGGTCGGCGAGGTCGTGGAAGCGATCAAGCCGCGGGCGGAGGGCCGCGCGGTCACAATCGCCCTCGATCAAGGTGTGCAAGATCCCGCTCCGGAGGTAGATGAGTGGCTTGGGCGGAGGCTGATCAGCCGCCTCGCAATCCTGTTGCTCGACAATGTCCCGCCGGGTGAAACGCTGGAGATCAGCACGGCTGCGGGCGACGGCCACGGGCACATCCGCTTCTCGATGCCGGCGGCCTTGGGGCGGCTGACCAGTGCCGATCTGTCGGACCCCCGCGCAGATCTGACAAAAGTGTTGGACGATAACCCGGCTGCGGCGCTTGGATTGCGCCTGATCCGCACGCTCCTTGCCGCTTCGGGCCGTTCCCTGGTCATCCACTCCGGCCGGATTGAACTCACGCTGCCATCGCTATTGCGCAGCTGATCCGCTCAGCGCTATCGCCGATGCACGGGTCGGGGCCTGTAGCTCAACGGTAGAGCCGGCCGCTCATAACGGCTAGGTTGGGGGTTCGAATCCCTCCGGGCCCACCACCCCGGCTCAAGTGTCCTACGAACGCGACGGAGCAAGCATGATGCCATCACTCAGGGGTGCTGCGGTGTGGGCAGCTGGCGTCTTGCTCGCTTTCGGTTCGAATCCCGCCTCCGCACAAATCGCACCTCCAGAGGAGCTATCGCACTCGACCCCCCTCGGCACGGGCGCGGTGCCTGGGGCGAACGGTCCCGAGATCTGGTACGGCAAGCCGGGCAATTTGTCGGCGCGAAACATCACAGAGGCGAGCCTGCTTCCAGTTCTGCCTGACCCCGCCAAAGCCACCGGAGCAGCGGCGATCGTCGCGCCTGGTGGCGGCTTCATGACGCTTGCATGGGATCATGAAGGAATGAGCGTGGCGCGAGTGCTTGCAGATCGCGGGATCGCGGCCTTTGTCTTGAAGTATCGGCTCGACCCGACGCCTCGCTCTTGGCCCGAATTCGGAAAGGTGATGCAGGCGAGGATGACCAACTGGATCGGCAGGCCTGGCGAGGGACTGAAGATCGTGACCCCGCCCTATGCGGTGCAGGACGCCCTTGCTGCCCTTCGACTGGTTCGGGACCGTTCTTCCCAATGGCGCGTAGATCCCGCAAGGGTGGGAATGATCGGTTTTTCGGCCGGTGCTCGAACCACGATCGCGGTCGCGCTGCGGGCTTCACCGAGCGATCAGCCTGCCTTCATCGCTCCGATCTACCCGCCAATGGAAGCCGTCAAAGCGCCCAGCCACGTCCCACCGATGTTCGTCGCGATGGCGACCGATGATCCTCTCTCGGGCCGCGCCGGCTATGGCTTGATCCAGAGTTGGATCGATGCGCGCAGTCCGGTTGAGTTCCACGCATACCAGGCAGGCGGCCATGGATTTGCGCTTGGCAGGCCAGGAACGCCGCCCGAGGGTTGGTTCAACGGACTGCTGCGCTGGTTGGACCTCAACGGCTTCACC
>CAMLKX010000193.1 GCA_946480515.1 uncultured Sphingomonadaceae bacterium
GCGCTGGAACACCTCGGCATAGCCGGCGAGGCTTGCGACGCCTTCCTGGATTCGCGCGCCGCCGGAATCGTTAAGGCCGATCACCGGGGCACCCACCTTCATCGCCGCGTCCATGATCTTGCAGATCTTCTGGGCATGACGTTCCGACAGGGAGCCGCCGAAGACGGTGAAATCCTGCGCGAACACATAGACGAGCCGGCCGTTGATCGTCCCCGATCCGGTCACCACGCCATCGCCAGGAAACTTCTGAGTCTCCATGCCGAAATCCGAGCAATTGTGCTCGACGAACATGTCGACTTCCTCGAAGCTACCCGGATCGAGGAGCACGGACAGCCGTTCGCGCGCGGTCAGGCGGCCCTTCGCATGCTGCGCATCGATGCGCTTTTCGCCCCCGCCAAGCCGGGCTTGTTCGCGGCGTTGTTCTAGCATGTCGACCTGAAGCATCGGGAATTCCTCCTCATTGCCTCCTTTCAGAGGGTTGCGGCGATGGCAAATGTGATTTTGCGGAATTGCGTGTCGTCATTTTGCGGAATAATGCGCGAGGGATGATCCCGCCCGCCCGTCGCCGAATCTTCGCCGGTCATCAGCTGCGGCGGCTGCGCAAGCGGCTTGGGCTAAACCAGACGGTGGTGGCGCAGCGGCTGAGCATCTCGGTCAGCTATCTTTCGCAGATCGAAAATGACGATCGGCCGATTACTGGATCAGTGCTGATGGCGCTGGCCCGGGCCTTCCCGCACGATCTCGCGGATTTCGAAGCGGAGGACCACACGGAGCTGCTGGTTGCGGCGATGGAGGCGGGGACCGACCATCTTGTGCCGCAGGATCAGCTATCCAGCGAAAGCATCGAGCGCGGAATCAAGCAGCAGCCCCTGCTGCTCAAGCGAATGATCGCGCTTCATCAGGCCTATCAGCGGTCGCAAGAGGAATTGCGCATCCTCGATGACCGCATGAATAGCGGCGCTCTGGAAGGTGGACCGCTGCCGTGGGAGGAGGTGCGGGATTGGTTCCAGAGCGAAGGGAATTACATCGACGCGATTGATCGCGGCGCGGAGCAACTGGGCGAGGAAATCGCCGGCGGCGGTCCGCCTGCGGCACGGTTGGAGGACAGGCTGCGGAGCCGGCACGGCGTCCGCATCGTCCATCACGGACCAGCGGACGAGCAGGGGACGCTCCGTCATTATTCGGATGAGGATCGGCTGCTGTCGATCAGCCGATCGCTGCCTCCCGAGACCTACGCCTTCCTGCTGGCCCATCAGCTGATGCGGTTGGAGATGACTGACCTGCTCACTGAGTTGGTGGACGACGCGCAACTCAGTTCGGCCACCTCGCGCAAGCTGCTTTCGGTGGGGCTCGCCAACTATTCCGCGGGCGCGCTGCTGATGCCTTACGCCGCCTTCCGGCGGGCAGCGCGCGAGCTCCGCCACGATATCGATCAGCTGAGGGAACGGTTCGGCGTGTCGTTCGAGCAGGCATGCCACCGCCTCTCGACGATGCAGCGGCCCGGCGCCCAGGGCGTGCCCTTCTTCTTCTGCCGCATCGACATGGCCGGGAACATCACCAAGCGCCATTCGGCCACGCGCCTGCAGTTCGCCCGCTTCGGCGGCGCATGTCCCTTGTGGATCGTGCATGAGGCGGTGGCAATTCCCGACAGAATCCTGGTGCAGTTGGCGGAAACGCCCGATGGCGCGCGCTATGTCTCGAAGGCGAAAGGCCTGGTGAAACCGTCAGGCCGCTATTCGCGGCCTGCCCGCCGCTACGCCGTCGCGCTCGGTTGCGAGGTCGAACATGCGCGCGACTTTGTCTACGGCGATCATCTCGATCTGAGTGGCCCCGGAAGCGCCACTCTCATCGGCACGTCGTGCCGCATCTGTCCACGCACCGAATGCGATCAGCGCGCCTTCCCCCCGGCCGCACGGGCTTTGGAGATCGACCCCGACCGGCGCTCAGTCGTGCCTTATTCGTTCCAGTAGCCGTCAGCGCCTCACCAGGCGGCAGATCGCGACCTCATACCGGGCGACCGTGCCATTCTCCTCGAACACGCGCATGACCTTCCGCATTGCTCCTGCGCCGAGCGGACGATGAGTACTGACGGGCGTTGCTGCTCCGATTGCACGGAGGGCATTGAGGAAGTCGCGAGCGCTGGCGTAAGGCTGGAGGAGTGTGGCGGTTTCGACGTGCCCTCCCTTGGGCAGGAGCAGGTCGCGAAGCGCCCCGGCGATCGGATAGGGATGCATCCCGTGTGCAAAGCCGAGCTCGTCATGCGCCGAGCGCCATTCGGCGAAGCTTCCATCGAGCATGGTCGAGAACAGCAACTGCCCGCCGGGCTTTAGCAGACGCATCAGCCGGTCCAGTCCGGCATCGAGATCTTCGAACCATTGCAGCGCCAGGTTGGAACAGATGAGATCGAACGGGGCTTCCGGCGCGTCGAAGCGAGGATGTTCGCCGTCGATCACCGCAAAGCGAAACCCGCTCCGCCCGCCGAAACGAGCGCGGGCAGTGTCCACCATCGCCGGGGCAATATCGGTCATCAGCCAGTCCGCGCCGACGACCGATTCGGACAGCGCCTCCGCCAAGAACCCGGTCCCGCAGCCGATCTCGAGCACTCGCGGGCTGGGCGGAACAGAGAAGCTTTGGACCGCCTCGGCAAGCTGTTGCGCGACCTGCTTCTGGATCGGAGCGTGCAGGTCATAGTCGGCCGCCCGATCGAACGCGGCAATGACTCGCATCTTCGCCGCTGTCATGCGGCCTCCGACAGGAATTTGCGGATCTGCTCTGCGCACCAGCCGGGCTGCGTGACCGGCAGGAGGTGGCCGCCATCGGGTCGCGTGTGCTGTCGGCGACTGGCGGCAGCCGCGAATGCGTCTGCCCTCAACTCGGGCGGTAGGATCGGATCGTCGTCCGCCTGCAGCGTCAGCATCGGTCGCGTCCAGTTGGCGGATCGACCGCGCTCGTCGGCCTCGCCGAGCAGCCGCAGATGCTGGTCGAGCAGCCGCGTGTTGGATGCCTGCGGTGACTCATCGGCACCGCATCGGTTGCGGAACTCGTCTAGGACCTGATCGGGCGCGCTTTCAAACCGGCTGACCATTCGACCGATCACGCGCGGATCGACGCCGGCACATCCGGAGCTCGCGGTGAAGCGGTCGAAGCCGTTGATGGCGATGAGCGCGCGGCAGTCGAGCGGCGGCTTGCGGAGCAGCAGCAAGCTCCCCAGCGAGTGGCCGATCGCGACGACTGGCCCCTGCGGTCGGGGGTTTTGCGGGGTTCCGAAATAGCCAAGATCAACAGCCGCGCTGGCAAACTCGCCGAGCTGGCGGCGAAGACCGGTCCAGATGGAGCCGTCGAACCCCCAACCATGAACAAAGAGCAGCGTAAATCTGGGCACGGCGGAGACAATTCCTCACTGCGCGCCCAGCTACACGATTCGCTTGGGGGGTAAAGCGGTCCAAATTGAAGTGACGCCGTTAAATCGGGTGGCTATTGGGCGCGCCATGTCAATCCTCGAACCGCACCGCAGGGGGCTTGGGCGACTGGCCGAGCGCCATCGGCTGCGCCAATTGATCCCGGCACGAGGGTTCGACTTCTCTTCGAATGATTATCTTGGCTTGGCAGCATCATCAGAACTGGGGGAGGCGGTCCGCGACGCTCTGGACCGGGGCGTTTCAACCGGGGCGGGCGGTTCGCGGCTGCTACGCGGCAACCATGAGGAGCATGAGCTTCTCGAGCGGGAAGCGGCAAGCTTCTTCGGGTCGGAAGCCGCCCTTTTCTTCTCGAGTGGGTTCGCTGCGAATGCCGCGTTGCTCTCGACCCTTCCGCGCGCCGGGGACCTGATCGTTCATGACCCGCTGATCCATGCCAGTGCTCACGAGGGCATGCGGCTGGGCAAGGCTGAAGCGCGGGCCGCGCGGCACAATGACGCAGCCGCGTTCGAGGACAGGATCCGGGCTTGGCGGGAGGAGGGCGGCCGGGGCCGGCCCTGGATCGTCGTTGAGAGCCTGTACAGCATGGACGGCGATGTCGCTCCGGTTGACGACCTTGCAGCGGTCGCTGAGCGACATGATGCC
>CAMLKX010000194.1 GCA_946480515.1 uncultured Sphingomonadaceae bacterium
AAAGCGCGCGGGCTGCGTGTCAGCCGGCTTGCGGAGGAATTGAACGTGGCTGAGCCGACGGTGTGGCGGTGGCTGCGCGGCGATGGACTGACGCTCGATCGGCTGGATGAAATCTGCGCGATCGCCGAGTTGGACCCCCGTGATCTGGTGAGCCGCGCCGACGACGACCGGCAGGAGATTTTCACGCTTGCGCAGGAGCGGGTGCTGGCTGCCGACCGTGGCCTGGCCCTCGTCTTCTTCGCAATCTTGCACGGCGCGCAGCGGCGTCAGCTCGAGGACGAGTTCGGCCTGCCCGCGGAGCGGCTGGACAGCCACCTTGAGCGCCTGGAGCGGCTTGGCCTGATCGAGGCTCCTCGACGCGGGAAGATTCGCTCAAAAATGGACAGGCTCGTGCGCTGGCGCCGCGGCGGGCCTTTGTCCATTGCCTTTCAGCGCACGGTCAAACCATTATTCATGTCAATGGACTTCGGCTCTCCCGATGCTCTTTATGTCTCCGACATCGTGCTGATGAGCGAAACCGGACGCGACCGGGTCCATGCCCTGTTCGAAGCGCTGCGTGGCGACATTCATGTTATCGGCGAGCAGGAACAGGCAGCTCAGCTTGCCGGTCGTGATTGGAGCGGAGTGCTGATGATGATCCGGCCGTTCGACATGGGAGAGATGACCCAGGAATGGCGCGGCCGGCCACGCGAGCAGACCAGATAAGACAGCGAACCAAGAAAGGGAGAAGCTTTGGCGACATTTCCTGAAGGCTGCACGATGCTGTTTGGCGGCAGCGGCGGCATCGGCAGCGGCATTTCGCAGGTGTTCGCAAGCTCAGGCAGCGATATTGCGATCGTCTATCGCGGCAATGCAAAACGGGCGGAACAGGTCGCGGCAGATGCGCGAGACATTGGCCGGCGAGCAACCAGTCACCAGGCCGACGTGACTGACTCGGCCAGCGTGCGGGCTGCGATCGACGATGCCATTGCAAACCATGGCCGAATCCACAGCGTGATTTGGGCGGCTGGGCCGCTGGTCAACCAACGCTACCTGACGTCGACTCCGCTTGAAGAATGGCGCCATGCGTTCGAGGTCGAGGTGCACGGCTTTCTCGCTGCGGTTCAGGCGATCGTCCCCCATATGCGCGAGCAGGGCGGCGGCAGCTTTGTTACGCTTGGATCAGCCGGGCATGACTGGTGGCCGCAGCGCGACGGAATGTCGGTCGCGGTCAAGGCCTCGAACGAGCAGCTGGTGAAGGGGATCGCCAAGGAAGAAGGCCGCTACGGCATTCGCGCCAACTCCGTGCTGGTCGGAGTGATCGACGCCGGACAGCTGCATGAACTGACCCAGACCGGCCAGATCGACCAGCGCTGGATGGACAACACCTATCGCCTGCTCTGTCTCAAGCGCCTGGGAACAGCGGAGGAAATCGGTCAGGCTTGCGTGTTTTTCGCCTCCAACGAGGCAAGCTATGTGACAGGGCAGCATATCTCCGTCTCCGGGGGTTTTGGGGTTTAATCCGGCCGGCTCGCAAACCGCGCTTCCGTGAAGCCCTAAGTCGCGGTAGCTAGTCAGCAGAAAAGCAGCGCGTGATGAGGAGTGGCCTGATGATTCTGACCCGGCGGCAGGCAATAGGAGCGGCAATCGGCGGTGCGGCGGTGATCGGAATTCCGCTCAGCGCCAAAGCCGCGTCGCCCGCGCTGTTCAACGTCACCGATCGACCCCTCGGCCTTCAGCTTTATACCCTCGGGGGCGAGTTCGCGTCGGACCCCAAGGCGTTGTTCGCAGCGCTCGCCAAAGCGGGCTACCGCCGCTTTGAATGCGATCTCACCCGGCTCAATCGGCCAGGGTTGCGCGAGGCCGCCAAGGCGCATGGGTTGACCTGCACGAGCCTCCACCTCGACGCGACCGCATTCCTCCCTGAGGCTGGCGAACGGTTCAAGCGCCTGGTCGACAATCTGACCGCAACCGGAGTCCGTCAGGCCGGCCTGTCGATCTTCCCCTTCTCACCCAAGCTCGCGGCAGGCGGCCCGATCCAGGTGCAGCTGACCCGCATCGCTGCTGAGATGACTGAGGATGACTGGAAGCGCACCGCGGCTCTCCTCAATGAGAAGGGCGCGGTCCTGCGCAAGGCGGGCGTGCGCTTTTTCTATCACAATCATAATTGCGAGTTCCGGCCGCTCGGCAAGACAACGCCATTTCAATTGCTGATGCAGCACACCGACCCGGCGATCGTCGACTTCCAGCTGGATGCGGGTTGGGTGGGTGCAGCCGGACTCGACCCCATTAAGGTGCTCGCCCAGCACCCCGGCCGCTTCCGGCTGATGCACGTCAAGGATATCACGGCAGCGACGGTCCCGAACTATGCTTTCGAAATGGCCCCAGCGACCATCGGATCTGGCACCCTCGACTGGCCACGCATCATTCCTGCCGCGCGCAAGGCGGGGATCACCGAATTCTTTGTCGAGCAGGAACCACCGTTCACGACGAGCAGAATGTCGGCGGCCGAGGCGAGCGCACGTTACTTGCTCAAGACTCAGGCCAAGGCCTAGCGCTCACAACAGGAGAATCGCTGCGCCCCAGGCAATCATCGCCGCTCCGGCGATGCGCGCCAGCGCTCGTCCCTTGGCCAGCAGCTTCTCTGCCGCGACAAGCAGCGTCAGCCCCGCGATCCAGAGCAGGTTCATGACCCCTCCGACAAACAGCAAGGCCATCAGCAGCCAGCAGCAGCCGACGCAGTGAGCGCCGTGAAGTAGGCCCAGCCTGGCTGCGCCCGTCACGCCGGGTCGGTAGTGGCGGCTCAGAAACTGGGCGGGCGAGCGACACCGGCCAAGACAGGCATCCTTTAGCGGAGTCAGCTGGTAGACGCCGGCAGCAACCAGCTGTCCCGCCGCCGCCTGGCCGCTAGTGAGCGCCATCGACATGGAGGAGGCCAGCGCGCCGCGTTGAAGCTCAAGCTGAAGAAGAGCCGCGAGCGCCGCGAAAGCCGTCCAGCAGGCGAGGTAACCCGCGAGGAAGGCAAGGGTGAGCGCGCCGACATTTCCCCCGGCTGAGGTCCGTTGCACCTTCCCGTAGAGCAGGATCACCGGAGCGGCGCTCGGCAGCATCATCGCGATCATCATCGCGGCCCACATCGTCGCGATCGTCGGCCACCCGGCAGCCATTGCGGTCATGCCCGGCATCGCCGGCATTCCCGCACCTGAAAGAAGATACAGCCAGGCCAGTGCCGACAGCAGCGCCAGTCCGCCAATCGTCACCCCTCGGGTGCGAAGGGCAACCCGCTCAGCAAATGTCGCGTCCGGCACAGACTCGCTCAGCTGCGCACCACGCCATGACTGTTGAGGTGCAGGTTGGCGAACTGGGCATAGGTGTCGCTGAATTCGACCTGGACCGGCCCCGACGTCCTGCTTGAGGCACTGCCGATGTCCGCAACCTCATATTCGAACCCATCCGGTAGCCAGATCTGGACTCGCGATTCCGCGTTCGTCACCTTGTTGCGGATCGGCTCGCCCTTGGTTTCGATATAGCCGGGCACCCGCAGCCGGCCGCGCCGGCCTTCAACATCAACCTCGAAGTCGATCCTCGTGAAAACCGGGGGATGCATGGTGGATAGGGTGGAGGCGAACACCGCGAACATGGTCGCGAACGGATCGGTGTCCTGCCCGCTCATAATCCGCAGCAATGAGTCGCGCTGCCCCTCATCTGCACGTTCATCGACAAACGCGATTGCCTCTCCGTTGCCCTCGTGGATCGGCCCGGGCCATTTGAAGATGACCGCGATGCACAACCCGTCGAGCGAAATATCGCCGTGCCGCCCTTCATCGATCTGGATTCCGGCGACTGCATGACAATGGCCCTTGTCCGGCAAGGCGTTGAACTGGCAATTGCAGCCATATTCACAGGTGCAGTTCACCAATTCGCGACCCTTGAATTCCCAATAGGTCATAGGAGCCTCGCGTCGTCGAAGAGGCACAATCGATAGCAGAATCCGCGGTTGCTGCGCAGCTGGCCGGGTAGCCATCCGCCGGACGCCTGATCCTTGCGGACCGCGC
>CAMLKX010000195.1 GCA_946480515.1 uncultured Sphingomonadaceae bacterium
AGCGCAACGTCATAAGCCTTGACCGTCTCGGAAGATGCGGTCGCCACCGGGAACGCGTTGCGGCAATGCTCGACCGAAAAGCGCTTCAGCGTTTCGAGATTGTCGGTCGACATGCCGATCACCCGGGCGCCGGCCTTGCGGAACTCGTCGTTGGCCTCACTGAACGCGCGAGTCTCCAGCGTGCAGCCCGGAGTGAACGCCTTGGGATAGAAATACAGCACCACCGGTCCGTGCCGCAGCTGCTCCTTCAAGTGAAGGCGGAACGGTTTGCCAGCGAGCGCGCCCGTCGTGACGAAGTCGGGGGCCTTTGCACCGACCGGGAGCGCCGCGGATAATGGGCTGGCGAGGAGCGAACCCATCGCGGCGAACGCAACAAGCAGGATTGGGCGCATCGATGCTCTCCTTATGCTTCTGGGAGAATAGGCGGAGCGCTCGAGGACTGCGAGTCCCTACCGACGGCGCGAAGCGCTCCGCGCGATTCTCACCAACTCTTCGCCGAGGGCCGCCTGATCCGGCGCACGGACGCGGAGGACGGTCAACTCAAGTCGCGCCAACAGCTCGTGCAGCTGCGCCAGCTCCGCCGAACTCCATCGGCCAAGAAGCTTCTGAACGACAGGTTTGTCTTTCCAGAACAAGGCTTTGCCGAGTGACGTCACGACGTCGCCGATCCGCTCACCCCGGTCAACTCGGCTGCGCAGCGGCGCCAGCATCAGCAGCCGGCGCTGAATTGCCCGGATGATCGGGATCACCTCCGTGCTGGCGCCGTCAAGCCGCTCCAGTTCCGCGACAAGGGTCGCCAGGTCGCCCGTCAGGGCATGATCACCGACGCGCAGCGCGTCCCCTTCGGCATAGTCGGCGGAGATGAGGTCGAGCGCGTCATGGCCAATTTCGCGCGGGCGATCCGGCGCCGCATCGACGAACAGCGCCAGCTTTGACAGTTCCTGGGCGATCATCCCCCGGTCATTGGCGGAAGCGGCCGCGAGCCGCGCCGCCACCCCGGAATCGAGCCGAAGTCCCTCCGCATTGGCCATGCTAATCACCAACCGCTCCGCATCACGCCCTTCCGGTGCATAGGACACATGCGCCAGCGCCTGCCCGTGAGCCTCGGCAAGCTTGAGCAGCGCGGAGGATTTGCGCAGCGCGCCCGCGATCAGGACGGCGGGGCATTCGATAGCAGGGGCCTCGAGCAATGCTTCCACGGCGGGCAGGACTTCATCGCCCGCTGGCTCCACCCACAGCAGCCGGCGTCCGCCGAACAGTCCGATCGAACGCGCTTCATCGGCGAGTAGCGAAGGATCGCCCTTCAGCATGGAGCCCGCAAGGAGCACCTTCTCTGCATTGCCCAAGCCAGCGGCAAGCTGCTGCGCCAGCGAGCGCGATCCCGCCTCGTCCGGGCCATAGAAGAGATAGAAGCGGATTGCCGGATCCGGCGCAGCAAGCTGGCGTGGAAGCTGTGCGGCGACCGCCTTCACCGGGTAGCGGCCGTCCGCCTAGCGTAGATCCCGAGTCGGGCGACGATCTGATCGGCGACGGCATGGGCCAGCCGTTCCGCCGCCGTCTGCTCAGCGGCAACGGTCGCATACTCCGAGGATACGACGTCAACCCCCGCGTCGGAACCGGCGCTGGCGTCGAGCACCACCTGACCCGTGGCGGCGTCGACCAACCGGTAGCGCGCGCGAAGCGTCCGGCGTTCACGGGTGATCGCTGTATCGCCACGGATACCAAAGCCGGTGATGTCGTCGTCGAGCTCGACTTCAAGCCGGTAGCTTGCCGCCGCCTCGCCGTTGCGGCCGAGCCGATCAGTCAACGCGCTTCGCACAAGCCAGCCGAGCTGGCCGGGAATCGGTTGCACCTCGACCGATCGCAGAACCGTCGCCACGCCGCTTCCTTCCCCGCCGGCGTAGAGCGGGCGCAACGAGCATCCGGAGAGCGCCAGCATCAGCCCCGCTGCAAGAGAGAAGACGCGCATCACAGGACCAGGTTCACGAGCCGGTCCGGCACGACGATGACCTTGCGCGGGACCACTCCATCAAGATGGCGCACGACATTGTCCGCGCCAAGCGCCATTTGCTCGAGCAATTCGCGCGAAGCCCCGCGCGGCGCCTGAAGCGTCTCGCGCAATTTGCCATTGACCTGCACGGCGATCGTGACCTCTTCGTCGACCAGCAGCGCCGGATCATGCTCCGGCCACTGAGCGTCGGCAATCAGTCTCTCGCCGCCGAGCTGCGCCCAGCCTTCCTCCGCCAGGTGCGGTGCCATCGGCGCAATCAGCACCAACAGCGTTCGCACGGCGGCGGCCCGGGTTGCGGTGGGCGGCGCCTTTTCGATTGCACTCGCGAGTTCGTACAGTTGCGCGACGGCCTTGTTGAACGCGAGGGCCTCGATCGCCTCAGCCACGGCAGCGATCGCCCGGTGAAGCTTGCGAGCGAGCGCGGGATCCTCGCCGTCAGCAGCGACACCGGCTGAATTGACCAAGCGCCAGACCCGCTGAACAAAGCGCGCGGACCCTTCAATTCCGCTTTCGGACCATTCGAGATCGCGATCAGGCGGGCTGTCGGACAACATGAACCAGCGGACCGCGTCGGCGCCGTAGCGGTCAACGATCGGCTCTGGATCGACCGTATTCTTCTTCGACTTCGACATCTTCTCGACCCGGCCGCGTTCGACCGGCGCGTTCGTCGCACGTTCGATCAGCCCGCCACCGCCGGCCGGCTCCACGTCTTCTGGCGACAACCAGCGGCCGTCGAGCGACTTGTAGGTCTCGTGGGTGACCATGCCCTGGGTGAACAGCCCGTGAAACGGCTCGGCGAAGCTGATTTTTCCAATCCGCTGCAGCGCTCGAGTCCAGAAGCGCGCGTAGAGGAGGTGGAGAATCGCATGCTCGACCCCGCCGATGTACTGTTCGACCGGCAGCCACTGGGCGACTTCGGCGCGGTCGAACGGCTTGTCGGCCGGCTGGCTGGCGAAACGCAGGAAATACCAGCTCGAATTGACGAACGTATCGAGCGTGTCGGTTTCCCTGCGGGCCGCGGCGCCACACCGCGGGCAGGGTTGATTGCGCCATGCCTCATGCCGGTCGAGCGGATTGCCCGGCTGGTCGAAGCTGACGTCCTCGGGCAACACGACTGGAAGCTGGTCACGGCCAACCGGAACCGCTCCGCAAGTCCCGCAATGAATGATCGGGATCGGCGTTCCCCAGTAGCGCTGACGTGACACGCCCCAATCGCGCAGGCGCCACGCGTCATGCTCCTTGCCCCAGCCGGCACGTTCCGCTTCAGCGATTACTGCCGCCTTGGCATCCTTTACGCTCATCCCATCAAGGAAGCGGGAATTGACCAGGATGCCGTCACCGGGCTCCGCCTCATGCACAATCGGGTCGCTCGCGCCCTCCGGGGAAGTGGCCACCACCCGCTTGATCGGCAGGTGATATTTCGCCGCGAAATCATAGTCGCGCTGATCGTGTCCGGGCACCCCGAACACTGCTCCAGTGCCATAATCCATCAGCACGAAATTCGCGATGTACACCGGCAGGCGCCAGTTCGAGTCGAACGGATGGATCGCTTCGCAGCGCAGCCGGTACCCGCGCTTCTCCGCCGTCTCCAGCGCAGCAGCGGTCGTCGGGCCTGCGCGGCATTCCTCGATAAAAGCAGCAGCTTCGGGGTCCCGCTCGGCGGCGGCACGAGCGCAGGGATGGTCAGCGGCGACAGCGACGAAGCTTGCCCCGAAAATCGTGTCCGGCCGCGTGGTGTAGACTTCGATCGACTCCGTGCCGACCGGCTCGCCCGCCAGGCGGAAGGAGAAGCGCAGCCCCGCGCTCCGCCCGATCCAGTTTTCCTGCATGAGACGGACCTTGTCCGGCCATTGATCGAGCGTGCCCAGTCCGTCGAGCAGTTCCTCAGCGAAGTCGGTGATCTTCAGGAACCATTGGTTCAGCTTGCGCCGTTCCACCGGAGCACCCGACCGCCACCCCCG
>CAMLKX010000196.1 GCA_946480515.1 uncultured Sphingomonadaceae bacterium
GGTTTGAATAACATCGATCTCGACATCCGGGATGTCGACGTGCCGCTGTCCGATCTTGGCCACCGCCAGGCGCGTGCCGCCGGCCGCTGGTTCGCAGCGCTTCCGGAAGATGAGCGGCCGGAGGTCATCCTCTCTTCCCCGTATATCCGCGCTCGCCAAACGGCTGAGGCAATTTGCGAGGCAGGGGCGCTGTTCGGCGGCGAAAAGGCGAAGACCGTCATCGACGAACGGCTGCGCGAGCGGGAGTTCGGGGTGTTCGACGGACTTACCACTCGCGGCATCCAGGACAAATATCCGGAGGAATGGTCGCACCGCGTGCGGCTCGGGAAATTCTACCATCGCGCTCCCGGCGGTGAGAGTTGGGCGGATGTCATCCTCCGGCTCCGCAGCGCCCTTGATACCATCAGCCTTCACTACGCGGACAGGCGGGTGCTGGTGGTGTGCCACCAGGTTGTGGTTCTGTGCTTCCGCTACATCCTTGAAGAGCTTGAGGAGGCCCAAATTCTGGGTATCGACAAGCAGGCGGACATCCTCAATTGCGGCATTTGCGCCTATGAGTTCGATCTGGATGAACGCGACATCTGCACGCCGCGGCTCTCCCTGTGGAACCACGGCGCTCCACTTGAAGAGGAAGGCGCGCCCAAGACGGCCGAGCCGGACGTGATGGTCGGCACCCGCTGATGCCAGCAAAGCCGATGCCGCTCACTCGAGCCGCACTGAAGGATTTCCCGCTTCCAAAGGTGGAGCAAGACGAAAAGAACAGCCGTGGGCGGCTACTGATCATCGCCGGCAACCGCGAACTCGCCGGAGCAGCCCTGCTCTGTGCAGCAGCGGCAATGCGCTCCGGCTGCGGCAAGCTGAAGATTGCGACTGCGCAGAGCCATGCCGTGCCGGTGGGCACCGCGATGCCGGAAGCCCGGGTCATCGCCATTGCTGAATCAAAGGATGGCGGCTTGGCGCGATCTGCGATCCAGCCGCTGAGCGAATTGGCAAACTCAGTCGATGCAGTGGTCGCCGGGCCGGGAATGATGCCTAACGCCGCCTGTTCCGCCCTTGCCCGGCAGCTGTGCGGATCCTCCTGCGCGATCGCCTTCGACGCGGGATTGCTGCGTTCGTTGCCCGCGGCCGTCGACCAGGTCAGGCGCGCGAAGTCGCCTGCGATCCTGCTCCCTCACGCTGATGAGATGGCCTCGCTGCTGGACTGCTCGGCGGAGGAGGTCGAAGCTGATCCACTTGAGCATGGCCGAGCCTGTGCCGAGCGCTACGGTGCAGTGACCCTGGTCAAGGGCCCGCGCAGTCATGTGGTCGCCCCGGATGGACGCGCATGGCTGTTCGAAGGGGGAAGTCCCGGCCTTGGCGTATCAGGCAGCGGCGATACTCTCGCCGGGATCGTGGGGGGGCTGCTCGCGCGCGGTGCCGACCCGCTTACCGCGCTGCTGTGGTCAGTCCTGCTTCACGGCGAAGCGGGAGCCCGGCTGTCGCAATCGGTCGGTCAGATCGGCTTCCTCGCGCGGGAGATCCCGGATCAGATTCCAGCCCTGCTTGATCGGAAACGCGTGGCTCAATAACCCTTGAGCTCGTCTCCGGTGAGGCGAACCACATGGACCACGTTGGTTGATCCCGCTGTAGCGAATGGGACGCCGGCGATGATGACCACGCGCTCTCCGCCGCTCGCGATCTTGTGGCGAAGCACCATCCGCTTGGCTTTTTCGACCATCTCCTCGAAGCTGGCGACATCGCGCGTGTGGACTGCGTGCGCGCCCCACAGCAGCCCCAGCCGGCGCGCCGTCGACATCTTGGGAGTGAGCACCAGCACCGGCACCGGTGGCCGTTCGCGCGCGATCCTGCGAGCAGTTGACCCGGACATGGTGAAGCACACCAGTGCACTCGCCGAGAGCGTCTGCGCGATTTGATAGGCCGAGCGGGCGATCGCGTCCGCCGCAGTCGGCTCCGGCAATGTTTCGGTGAAGTGGATTCGAGCGTCGTGAATCGGATCGCGTTCCGCGGTCACGCCGATCCGGTTCATCATCTCCACCGACTCGATCGGATATTGTCCGGCGGCGCTTTCAGCCGAAAGCATGACCGCGTCGGCACCGTCGTAGATGGCGGTCGCAACGTCGTTCACCTCAGCCCGGGTGGGGGTCGGCGAGCTGATCATCGACTCGAGCATCTGCGTCGCCACCACCACCGGCTTGCCGAGCTGACGCGCCCGCGCGACGATCCGGTTCTGCAGCGGCGGAACCTCTTCCGGCGGAAGCTCGACGCCGAGGTCGCCGCGAGCGACCATTACCGCGTCCGCCTGCTCCAGAATTTCGTCCAGCCGCTCAATTGCCTGCGGCTTCTCGATCTTGGCGAGCAGCGATGCACGGCCGTCGATAATCTGCCGCGCCTCGGCGACGTCCTCCGGCCGCTGAACGAACGACAGGGCAATCCAGTCGGCACCCTGCTCGAGCGCGAATTCGAGATCGCCCCGGTCCTTTTCCGTGAGCGCCGGGATCGGCACCAGCACGTCCGGGACATTCACGCCCTTGTGGTTGCTGACCTTGCCGCCGACTTCCACACGGGTCGTGATGATGTCGTCCACCGAATTCGTGATCCGCAGACGCACCTTGCCATCGTCGATCAGCAAGCGGTCGCCTTCGTGAACCGCATTGAACAGCTCCGGGTGCGGCAGCTCCACCCGATGCGCATCACCAAGCGTCCGGCGCCGATCGAGGCGGAAGTCGCTCCCTTTCTCGACCATGGCGGAGCCGCCTGCGAAATCGCCCACGCGCAGCTTCGGCCCCTGGAGGTCGAACAGGATGGTGGTCGGCCGTCCGAGGTCCTTCTCCAGTCCCCGAATAGCTTCGACGATCCTGGCTTTGTCGTGCTGCGTGCCGTGGCTCATGTTGATCCGGAACGCATCGGCCCCAGCCAGCATCAGCTTGCGGATCATCTCCGGACTGCTGCTTGCCGGTCCAAGCGTCGCCAGGATCCGAACCTTGCGCTCCCGCGGATGAAATCGAGCTGTCACTAGCATCCTCGCTGTCGATCGGAGCGGTTGCCAATAGTGCAAACGACGGCATGTTCAACCGGCTTGAGACGCGCGGCGCGGTCGCTTAATGCCACGCGAAATTCATACAGAATCGAAAGGGCGGGAATGGCTGACGGGAACGTCTCCGCAGAGCAGTTGCGGTTGTTCATTGAACGGATCGAGCGGCTTGAGGAGGAAAAGCGGGGCATCGCCGATGATGTGAAGGACGTCTACGGCGAAGCCAAGGCCAACGGCTACGACACGAAGACGATGCGGGCGATTGTCCGGCTTCGCCGCATGGAAAAGAACGCCCGCGACGAACAGGATGCGCTGCTGGAGACCTACCGCACCGCCCTCGGTCTCGCCTGAGGACTATCGGCGATGGCAGGCCATTCCAAGTTCAAGAACATCATGCATCGCAAGGGCGCGCAGGACAAAAAGCGCTCGGCGATGTTTTCAAAGCTCAGCCGCGAAATCACGGTGGCGGCGAAGATGGGACTGCCCGATCCGGATATGAACCCGCGGCTCCGCGCTGCCATTCTGGCGGCGAAGGCGCAGTCGATGCCGAAGGACAACATTCAGCGCTCGATCGACAAGGCGGCCAAGGGCGAAGGCGATAATTACGAGGAGATCCGCTACGAGGGGTTCGGTCCGGGTGGCGTCGCACTCATCGTCGAGGCCCTGTCCGACAACCGAAACCGCACCGCGACCAACGTCCGCACAATCTTCTCCAAGAACGGCGGCAATCTCGGTGCGTCGGGCTCGGTCAGCCACGGGTTCGAACGGCTGGGCCTGATCGAATATGGAGCGAACGCCGGCGATGTCGACCATGTGCTTGAAGCCGCAATCGAGGCCGGCGCGCAGGACGTCGAGTCCGATGAAGAAGGCCATGAGATTTGGACCAGCGTCGAGACTTTGCATGAAGTCGCCAAGGCGCTGGAGCCCCTGCTCG
>CAMLKX010000197.1 GCA_946480515.1 uncultured Sphingomonadaceae bacterium
ATTTCGCGACCATCCTTCAGCCGCACGCCTTGGACCTTGCCGTCGCCGTAAATCTCGGCGGTGTCGGCGCCGGTCAGGATCGTCTGACCGCGCGCCTCGAGTGCCGATTTCAGCAGCCAGCCGGCGGCTTCGTCGAGCTGCCGCTCCATCAGTGTCGGCATCAGGTGGATGACAGTGACCTTCATCCCACGCAGGCTCAGGCCGTGGGCGGCTTCCAGCCCGAGCAGTCCGCCGCCGATGACCACCGCGTCGCCGCCCGCTTCGGCGGCGGCGATCATCGTATCGACGTCCTTGACGTCCCTGAAGCTGATGACTCCCGGCAGGTCCTTGCCGGGAACGGGGATGATGAACGGATCGGAGCCGGTCGCGATCAGCAGCCTGTCGTAGGAGACGATCCGGCCCGACTGCGCGGTGACGGTCTTGGCCGAGCGATCGATTGCGACGACCGGATCGCCGGCGACCAGCTCGATGCCATTGTCATCATACCAGGCCCTGTCGTTGATGACGATGTCGTCGAAGCTCTTTTCGCCGGCGAGCAGCGGCGAAAGCATGATCCGGTTGTAATTGACGTGGGGCTCGGCCCCGAAAATCGTCACGCTGAAGCGGCCGGGATCGCGCGCCAGCAGTTCCTCGACCGCGCGGCAGCCGGCCATGCCGTTGCCGACGACGACCAGCCGCGGCAGCGCCTTCCCGACTGGCGGATCGAGCGCGATGTCCTGCGCTTCCTGTGGGAAATCCTGGAAATCCACGCACCTGCTCCAAACGAAAAAAGGCCGCCATCCGGCGACCGGGCGAACCCAGTGCCAAGATGGCGGCCTTGCCATTGATCGTGTTCCGGCAGCTTAGTGCCGGGGCGATGTGCCGATCCGTCCCGACCCTGGGCGTCTCGGCAGAAAGAGTCGGAGCTTCGTCGCTCCTCCCTCTAAACTGCCAGAAATCGTCTGAAGGTCAAGATATTTGTGCGGTGCAGCATGGCGCTGGTCGATCAGAACGCCCACTCCACCGACGCCCACAACTTCTTGGTGTCGGCCGTGAACAAGGGAGCGATCTCCTCCGCGTCATAGTCTGCATACTTGAGCAGGAAGGTGTATTTCTTCACTTTCACGAGGAACTGAGCGTCGAGCTCATTCCCATAATGCTGTCTTTCCCCGAACACTGAACGATCTTCCTTGTAGCGGTGGTAGACCGCCGTCAGGGCGAGGGAGTCGATCCCCTTGGCCGGCTTGGCCCGGGTGTAGCCGATCTGACCGTAGAGATCGCGGATTCCGTTCGGCGGAGTGACCAGGAACTTGTCAGCCCAGCCCTGAAACTTGTGCAGCGTCGCCAGCGGGGTCTGGAACGAGGTGAACGGTAGCCCTTCGTCCGCGCCCAGCACTTCATAGGCGGCTCCGGCGGTGAAGCCAGCGAAGCTCAGCCCGAGCTCGCCGAAGTAGTAATCTGCCTCATAGTCGTTGGGATTGCGGTGATAGTCCGACTGGCGGGCATAGCTCGCCGCATAGTTGAGCTTGAGGTCCTTGCTGAGCGGATAGGCGCCGGCGAAGCGCGCGCCATAGCTCTGGCTGGAATTGCGGAAGAGTTGAACTTCCAATTCGTCCTGATCGACCAGGTACGCAAAGCCGGTCAGCGTTCCGACCGGAGTCTTGTAGGACAGGTTGGCAAACACATTGTCGCCGTTGATTGCCTGTTGGCGGCTGGTGACCAGGCCGAAGCTGTTGCCGCCGTCGATTCCCCAGATCGTGCGCACCGACCAGCTATAGGTGAGGTCGAGCTTCAGATCCTTGATGCCGGTCCACTCGATCCGCGCCGCATCGAACGTCTGCTCATTCTGGCGCCACCCAACCGATCCAACGAACCGCTGATCGTCGAGATTGATGCGCTGCCGGCCGACGGTGATCGCCGTCTTCGGAAGGCCGCGGTATTGAACCTGCAGCCGATTGAGCTCGATATTCTCAGGATCGGCGACCAGCGGCATCAGGAGCTTGCCATTCAGGCCGCTGTTGTAAGCTTCCTTCAACGGCACCGTGCCTTCCGCTTCGGCTAGGAAGGACCAATCCTTATTCGACACTTCGGCGCCGGCCCTGATGCGCCATGTGATCGCATCGGCATCGCGGACGAAATCGTCCTGGTCGACGGTTTCGTAGCGGAGTCGCGTGTCGAACAGCGGCTTGATCGAGAAATCTTGGGCACAAGCGGGACCTGCGGCAGCCACAGCGGCCACCGTGAACAGAAGCGTCTTCATTGTTTTACCCCCTTTTGGACCTCACTGAGGTCAGGCGTTCACATCCGCCTCTCCAGCTTCCGGCCTCTTGGCCTGGAAGCAGCGGGCGGCATCCCCCCGGACTGCCGCCCGCTGGCGCAGCCGTCAGATGCGCGCGCCGTTCAGTTGCCAGCTCGACCGCCACTGCGCCTTGATCAGCGTCAGGCCAATCAGCGCCAGGGTCGCCAGTGCTGCAAAGATCAGGAAACCAAGGCTGAAGCTCCCGGTCAGCTGCTTGGCGAAGCCGAGCGAGCTGGCGAGGTAGAAGCCGCCGACGCCGCCGGCCATTCCGACGAGCCCCGTCATCACCCCGATTTCGGCGGGGAACCGCTGCGGGACCAGCTGGAACACCGCGCCATTGCCGGTTCCGAACGCCAGCATCGCGACGACGAAGGCAGTCATTGCGGCGAACAGGGTTCCGGCCTGACTGACCGCGACTAGCGCCAGTGCGCCGACGATCAATACGCAGCTCAGGGTCTTGATGCCGCCGATCCGGTCGGCCAGCGCTCCGCCCATCGGCCGGACCAGCGAGCCGGCGAACACGCAGGCGGCGGTGCAATAGCCGGCGGTAATCGGGGTGAGGCCAAAGCGGTCGGTGAAGTAGATCGGAAGGCTCGCACCAAGCCCGACGAACCCGCCGAAGGTAACCGAATAGAAGGCCATCAGCCACCAGGCATCGGCCTGTTTCAGGGGTTCGAGATAGGCGACCAGCGGCTTGGGCGCGGGCTGGTTGGCCGAGTCCTTGGCCATGATCATGTAGATCACGAACACGATCGACAGCGGGATGCAGGCCAGCCCCAGAACCGCGTTCCAGCCGAAGATCTTCGCCAGCCCAGGGGCGAACAGGGCGGCCAGCACTGTGCCGCTGTTCCCCATTCCAGCGAGCCCCATTGCCTTGCCCTGGTGCTCCGGCGGGTACCAGCGGCTGGCAAGCGGAAGCGCGATCGCGAAGCTGGCCCCGGCAAACCCGAGGATGACCCCGAGCGCAAGCGTTCCGGCATAGCTGTCGACCCCAACCAGATAGGCAGTGAGCAGGCCGGCGATCACGATCAGCTGGCTGATCGCCCCCGACAGCTTGGGACCAATCCGGTCGACCAGGAGGCCATTGGAGACTCGGAGCAACGCGCCCATCAGGGTCGGCACCGCGACCATCAGCCCTTTTTGGGCAGGGGTTAGCCCGAGCGTCTTGGAAATCTCGGGCGCAAGCGGCCCAAGGATCACCCACACCATGAAGGCAAGGTCGAAGTAGAGGAAGGCAGCGATCAGGGTCGGCGTATGACCCGAGCTCCAGAACGTGGATTTCTCCGCGGATTGGGCGCGGGTGCGGTCCCAAAAATTGGTGGCCATGAGAAGTCTCCAGTCGCAAACATGAAAAAAGCCGCGTGACCGATCCATGGCGGTGCCATGGTCGACCAGCGGCTTTGCTGAGTGATGGCGGAGGGGTCCTATCCCGGCTGTGGGAAGCCCGCTCCTGAACTGCGCCTCGTCGCGCGAGACCCGGTCATTACACAGGCCAATTTATGTTGCAACGCACAATTGCGTCACAAGGGTGTGATTGGAGGGGATTTAGGGGGATCCCGACAGCGCCGGACTGATCGAAGCCGCCTGGATCAGGGGGAAAACGGCTGCCAGCGGCTTCATCTCCGGGAGGATCTGATCGATGACGCCGAGATCCAGCGCGA
>CAMLKX010000198.1 GCA_946480515.1 uncultured Sphingomonadaceae bacterium
GGTTGAGCGAGCGCCGCGGGGCTCAGCATGGATGCCCCGAACGCAGCCGATCCCGCCTTCATCACGTCTCTTCGATCCCACATGCCGCTCTCTCCACAATGGCCGAACTTGTTCGCTGTTGATGCGAATTTGTCGGACAATTGTTTTCCATGCAACCGGAACGTACAAATAGAAGCTGATCGGCGGCTGGGGTCGACGGTAGTGACAGCCCAGCCGCTAATGCGAGGGGAAGCTTGCACAATGCGTAACCGCGTTCTTGTCCAACTTTCTTTGACGGCGGTGCTCGCCGCCTTAGTGGTAGCCGTGCCTGTTGCAGCGGAGGCGAAGGAGAGCCGGTTCGCGACGTTCGCCAATCCTGTCGATCTTCCCTACCGATATCAGCGATGGAAAACACCGTTTCGGGAAGCGGCGGATCCGACGGTGGTCAGGTTCAAGGGCCGATATTGGCTGTTTGCGTCCCACTCCAAGGGTTATTGGCATTCCACCGATCTGCTCCGTTGGACCTTCGTCGAGCCGACAGGGTACCAGGTCGACCGTTTCGCGCCCACCGTTCTGGAAATGAATGGCAAGCTCTATCTCGCCGCCAGCGAGAAGGCGAAGCGGATCTGGGTCACTGACGATCCGATAACCGGGGTCTGGACCGAAGCCGCCACGATCAGCCCCGGCTACGAAGACCCGTGCCTGTTCCTCGACGATGATGGCCGGCTCTACCTGTACGCCGGGCTCAGCGGAACGGACATCCTCCGCGCCTATGAACTCGACACGAAGACCTTTCAGCCAATCCGCGAGGTCACCATCCCGCAGTCGCGCAACAAGGACGCGCGCGGTTGGGAGGTTGTAGGCGACCGCAACGAAAAGCTGGACGCGCCGTCATTCATCGAAGGCGCCTGGATGACCAAGCACCGGGGCAAATATTATCTGCAATATGCAGCACCCGGCACGGAATATAAGACCTATGCGGACGGGGTGCTCATTTCCGACCATCCGATGGGACCATTTCGTTACGAGGAGCATAATCCCATTGCCGTGAAGCCAACCGGCTTCATCGCTGGGGCGGGTCATGGCAGCCTGTTCAAAGGCGCCGACGGTCAGTGGTGGCGATCTTCGACCATGACCATCTCGCGCCGGTTTCATTTCGAGCGCCGTCTGGGGCTGTTCCCCTCCCACTTCACTTCTAGCGGCGAACTGGTCACTGACACTTACCTGGCCGACTATCCGCACTACATCGACGGCGACCGCCGCTTGACCGGATGGATGCTCCTGTCGCGAGGAAAGAGCGCGACTGCCTCCTCCTCGCTGCCCGACCTCGGCGTCAATCTCGCGGTAGACGAAGATGTCCGCACCTGGTGGTCGGCGAAGACCGGCAAACCCGGCGAATGGTTTCAGGTCGATCTCGGCGCCGTGAAGCGGATCCAAGCGATCCAGATCAATTTCGCCGATCAGGACAGTTTCGGCCGCGGAATCAGCACGGACGTCTATCGCTACGCGCTCGACCTCTCCTCAAACGGGCGAACGTGGAGGACGGTGATAGACACGTCGAGGGCGGGCCGCGATGCCCCGCATGACTATCAGGTCTTGCCCAAGGTTGAGCGCGCCCGCTTTGTCCGGCTACACAATGTTCACTCGCCCGACGGCGGCAAGTTTTCGCTTTATGACCTGCGGGTGTTCGGCCTCGGCAACGCGCCTTCGCCAGCGCAGGTGAATTCGGCGAAGGCCGTTCGAGACCCGGCAGACGGACGGCGCGCAACCATCTCTTGGCGCCCAGCGCGGAATGCGGAGTTTTATGTCGTGCGGTTTGGGGTTCGCCCCGACCTGCTGACTCAGAATTATCAGGTCTATGACGGGCGAACCGAGCTTGCCGTGGCCAGCCTGAACCTCGGCGCCAAATATTATTTCGCGGTCGATGCCGTGAACGAACGGGGTATCACGCGAGGGCCGATTGCCGCCTTGGTGCAGTGAAGTCGGGTCACAAGGCAGCCGATCGGTGTGTCGCTCAAGATCGCGCAAAACACGTCACTTTCGATTGAGTCTGCTTGTGCCACCCCCTAATGTCCGTTGAAAATACAAGGCGGAGAGGTTGGCATGCGATCATCGATGTGGGTGCGATGGGTGTTGGGCGTGTCCGCCATTGCGTTCGCCGGCGCCGGCACTGCGTTCGCCGCAGATGTCCTGCTGGACGAATTTAGCAGCCCGCCTGCTTCTGCCAAGCCGCGGGTTTGGTGGCATTGGAACAATGGCCAGATCAGTCCCGCCGGAATTACTGCCGACCTTGAGTGGATGCAGCGCATCGGCCTTGGCGGCTACCAGGCATTTGATGTTGATGTCGGCGCACCGCGCGTGGTCGAAACACCGCTGCCCTACATGAGCCCCGGCTGGAAGGACGCGTTCAAGCAGGCCGTGGACCAGAGCATCGCCAAGGGCTTCGATGTCGGGATCGCTGGTTCGCCGGGCTGGAGCGAGACCGGTGGGCCTTGGGTCAAGCCAGAGCAGGCAATGAAGAAATATGTCTGGAGTGAGACCCAGGTGATGGGCGGCCGGGCGTTCACGGAAAAGCTGCCGCATCCCCCGAGCTCGGCCGGCCTATTCCAGAACAACCGGGCCGGCTTCGGTGGCAGCACCGGCTTCTACCGCGACGCCAAGGTGGTCGCTTTCCCAACGCCGCGAAACGCCGCCCTGCCAATCCCAGTGGTCAGCGCGAGCGGCGGCAGCTTCTCTGCCGAGAAGCTTGCCGATGGTGACGTGGTGGCGACCACCGAGCTGACGCGCGTCGCTCAAACTGGCGAGGCGTGGATGCAGTTCGACTACGGCCGGCCGGTGACGGTGCGTGCGGTGACGGTTGCAACCGGCGGCTACGCCCATTTCGGAGGCCGGGGCGGTGCTGGGCTCGGACCGGAGACCCGGCTGGAAGCAAGCAACGATGGCCGAAGCTGGCGGCAAGTGGGCAGCTTGGAGACCGCTGGCCCGCAACGCACAACTGCAATTCCTGGGACGACCGCGCGTTGGTTCCGGGTGGTGGTTCCGGCTGCAAAGAATGCGAACGCCGATGGGGAAGGCGGCCTCAATCTTGGAACCTCGCCCGCGGGCAAGCTGCTCGTGTCGGAGCTTGTGCTGCGCGGCGCGCCGATGGTCAACGCCTGGGAGACCAAGGCCGGCTTCATCCTTTCGCGCGACTATTATGCTGTCGCCACCCCGCCTGGTCCGGGCGCGGTACGTTCAGCCAATGTGCTCGATCTTACCGCTCAGCTGCGCGAGGACGGATCTCTCGACTGGGTCGCGCCGAAAGGACAGTGGACAATCCTTCGGTTCGGCCACTCGCTGACCGGCCAGACCAACGCGCCGGCGCAGGCATCAGGCCGGGGCTTGGAGGTAGACAAGCTCAGCCGAGCGGACGTCACCAGCTACATCCGGCAATACCTTGATCGCTATCGCGAGGCGAGTGGTGGCCGGCTTGGACCTGGTGGCGTCAGCAACATGGTATTTGACAGCTGGGAGGCCGGCGAGGCCAACTGGACCCCGGCCATCTTGGACCAGTTCAAGCGCCTGCGAGGCTATGATGCCTCTCCATTCTTGCCGGTGCTGGCAGGCTATGTAGTCGACAGTGCCGAGACCAGCGACCGCTTCCTTTGGGATTTCCGCCGGACTCTGCAGGACCTGCTGAAGACGGAGCATTACGAGACACTAACGGCCGAGCTGCACCGCGTGGGCATGCTCCGCTACGGCGAATCCCATGAAGGCCCGCCGGCCGCGATGGGCGACGGGATGGAGATGAAGGCTTCGGCCGATGTGCCGATGGCCGCTCTTTGGGCGCAAGGGACGCCTGGTGAGTTCCAGCCTGCTGCTTTTGCCGATATCCGTGAATCCGCCTCGGTTGCGAACATCTGGGGGCGGAAGATCGTGGCCGCCACCGAGGAGCTGCAGGCCA
>CAMLKX010000199.1 GCA_946480515.1 uncultured Sphingomonadaceae bacterium
ATGGAGTTCCTGCTCATCAACCACCCGCTCGACTGCCCGATCTGCGACCAGGGCGGCGAGTGCGACCTGCAGGACCAGGCGATGGCCTATGGCCGAAGCATGTCGCGCTATGATGAGAACAAGCGCGCGGTCGACGACAAATATATGGGGCCGATCGTCAAGACGGCGATGACCCGCTGCATCCAGTGCACCCGCTGCGTCCGCTTCGCCGAAGAGGTCGCCGGCACGCCGGAGATCGGCATGCTCTATCGCGGCGAGGACAGCCAGATCACCGCCTATCTCGAAAAGGCGCTGACCAGCGAGCTCAGCGGCAATCTGGTCGATCTCTGCCCGGTGGGCGCGCTGCTGTCGAAGCCCTACAGCTTCGAGGCGCGGCCGTGGGAGCTGCGCAAGGTGCCCGGGATCGACGTCATGGACGCGGTCGGCACCAACATCCGCATGGATGTTCGTCAGCGCCAGGTGATGCGGGTGCTGCCGCGCATCAACGATGCTGTGAATGAGGAGTGGGCGCACGACAAGACCCGGCACCATGTCGATGCGCTGGTCCGCAACCGGCTCGACCGGCCGTGGATGCGCCTAAAGGACGGCGAGGGCGCCGGCAAGCTACGCGAGGCAAGCTGGACCGAGGCGCTGGAACTGTTTGCGGCGAAGATAAAAGCGGCCGGATCGAAGGTGGCGGCGATTGCCGGCGACCTGCTCGACGCCGAGACGATGTATGCGGCGCGGAAGCTGCTCGAGGGGCAGGGATCGTCGCTACTCGAGGGACGGCAGACGGGCCTTGCCTATGACGTGTCGAGCCTCGCGGCGGTTGCGTTCAACACCAAGCTAGCCGACCTTGAGACCGCGGACTTCGTCCTGCTGGTTGGAAGCAATCCGCGCTGGGAAGCGCCGCTGATCAACACGCGGCTGCGCAAGGCCAGCCGGCGCGGAGCGTCGGTGTTCGCAATCGGACCGTTGGTCGATCTGACCTATCCGGTGACGTGGATCGGCGATGACCTGTCGCTGCTCGGCAAGCTGCCCAAGGATGCGGCCGCCGCGCTCGTCAAGGCCGAGCGGCCGGTGATGATCGTCGGCCCCGGTGCGCTCGCCAAGGGCGCGCTTGGAGCAGCGTTGGCGGCGTCAGGCGCGTTCATCAAGGCGGAATGGAACGGCTTCAACGTGCTCCACACCGCGGCCGCGCGCATGGCCGGGCTGATGCTTGGCTATGCCCAGAAGGGCGGGATCGCGGACATCGAGGCAGCCAAGCCGGAACTGGTACTGCTGCTCGGTGCTGACGAGGTGGCTCCGGAACGCTTCAGCGGCGCGTTCAAGGTCTACATCGGCCATCATGGCGACAATGGCGCGCGCCAGGCCGATCTCGTTTTGCCCGGAGCCGCCTATGCGGAAAAGCACGGAACCTGGGTCAACATCGAGGGGCGGGTGCAGCGCGGCGAACGCGCGGTTTTCCCGCCGGGCGAGGCGCGTGAGGATTGGACGATCTTCCGCGCGCTGTCCGACCTGATCGGCAAGCCGCTGCCGTTCGACAGCTTCGACCAGCTGCGTGCAGCGATGATCGCGGAGTTCCCGCAACTCGGGGGCGAGATGATCGACCTGTCGTGGAACCCGCAGTCGCTGCCCGCTGACTCGAGCGGCCCAGTCAACTATCCGATCTCGGACTTTTACCTGACCAACGCGATCTGCCGGGCCAGCCCGACCATGCAGCGCTGTTCGGTCGAGCTGATCCATAGCGGCGAGTTCGCGGAGGCTGCGGAGTGACCGCTTTCTTCCAATCCTGGGGCGTCACCTACGAATGGTCGTGGTTCATCGCCACGATCATCGGCATCCTGGTCATTGCCCTGCCGCTGATGCTGGCGGTGGCGATGATCATCTATGCCGAGCGCAAGATCTGGGCGGCAATCGCTCTTCGCCGCGGGCCGAACGTGGTTGGCCCCTGGGGCCTGCTGCAGAGTTTCGCCGACGGCCTCAAGGTCTTCCTGAAAGAGACGATCATCCCGACCAGCGCCAACAAGGGGCTGTTCCTGATCGCGCCGATCATCACCTTCACGGTTGCGCTGATCGTGTGGGCGGTGATCCCGTTCGACACCGGCGTGGTGCTGGCGGATATCAATGTCGGCCTGCTCTACATTCTCGCGGCCAGTTCGCTCGGGGTTTACGGCGTGGTCATCGCCGGCTGGGCGTCCAACTCCAAATATCCTTTCTTCTCCGCGCTTCGGGCGGCGGCGCAGATGGTCAGCTATGAAGTGTCGATCGGCTTCGTCCTGATCAGCGTCGTGCTCTACGCGAACAGCTTCAACATGACCGTGATCGTAGAGGCGCAGCGCGGCAACATGTTCGGCATTCTCAACGGCTTCGGCTTCAACCCGCTGCTGTTCCCGATGGCGGTGGTGTTCCTGATCAGCGCGATGGCCGAGACGTTCCGCACCCCGTTCGACCTGGTCGAAGCGGAGAGCGAGCTCGTCGCCGGGCACCAGACCGAATATAGCTCGATGAGCTTCGCCCTGTTCTGGCTCGGTGAATATGGCAACGCGATCCTGATGTGCGCGCTGAACGCCATCCTGTTCTGGGGCGGCTATCTGCCGCCGCTCAACATCGACCTTATTCCATGGTTCGATGTCCCCGGCATCCTCTGGCTGTTCGCCAAAATGCTGCTGTTCTTCTTCATCTTCGGCTGGGTGAAGGCGACGGTGCCGAGATACCGCTACGACCAGCTGATGCGGCTCGGGTGGAAGATCTTCCTGCCGCTGAGTCTGCTGTTCGTGGTGCTGGTGTCGGGCTGGCTCATGCTGACGAGATATGGAGTTGCGGCATGATCGCGCGTGCGCTCAAGGCCTTTACCCTGTGGGAGTTTTTGCGCGCACATGCGCTGACCTTGAAGTATTTCTTCAAGCCGAAATCGACCATCAACTATCCCTATGAGAAGGCGCCGCAGTCGCCGCGCTTCCGCGGCGAGCATGCCCTGCGCCGCTATCCCAACGGCGAAGAGCGCTGCATCGCCTGCAAGCTGTGCGAGGCGATCTGTCCGGCGCAGGCGATCACGATCGAGGCCGAACCGCGGGAGGACGGGTCGCGGCGGACCACCCGCTACGACATCGACATGGTCAAGTGCATTTACTGCGGTCTGTGCCAGGAGGCCTGCCCAGTCGACGCCATTGTCGAAGGCCCGAACCTGGAGTTCGCGACCGAAACGCGCGAGGAGCTGCTGTACGACAAGGCCAAGCTGCTCGCCAATGGCGACCGCTGGGAACAAGCGATTGCGGCCAATCTTGCCGCCGATGCGGCCTACCGGTAGGGGCGCCCGCAACTCATGATCACCCTCATAGCCTTCTACCTGTTCGCGACGCTGACCATCCTGCCCGCGATCCTGGTGATCTTCGCGCGCAACCCGGTGCACAGCGTGCTGTGGCTGATCCTCGCTTTTTTCAATGCGGCGGGGCTGATGCTAATCCTGGGCGCGGAGTTCATCGCGATGCTGCTGGTGATCGTCTACGTCGGTGCGGTCGCGGTGCTGTTCCTGTTCGTCGTCATGATGCTCGACATCGACTTTGCGCAGCTGCGGTCAGGCATCAGCCGCAACCTGCCGTTTGGCGTGCTGATCGCATTGGTCCTGCTGGCGGAGATGATCATCGCCGTCAGCGCGTGGCGGTCCGGTCCGGTGCTAGCTCCGGTCAATCACCCGTCTCCCACACAGCCGAACATCGCGGCGCTCGGCGAGCTACTCTACACGCGCTACCTGTTTCCGTTCGAGATCGCTGGCCTGATCCTGCTGGTGGCGATGATCGGGGCGATCGTCCTCACGCACCGGAGCCGCGGCGACGTGCGTGGGCAGACGATCTCGCGCCAGATCGACCGGCGGCCGGAAGAGGCGGTACGGATCGCCAAGCCAGCAGTGGGTGAGGGGGTGTCGCT
>CAMLKX010000200.1 GCA_946480515.1 uncultured Sphingomonadaceae bacterium
CCCAGGGCCTTCAGGATCGCGACAAGGCCGGGGCGGCGCTGCCATTCCGTGGCGGGCAGGCTGGTCAGTGCCATCCGAGCCGCCGCGAAAGATTGATCAGCATGGCTGCCGTTGCTCCCCAGATCTGCCGACCCTGCCATGGAATTTCGAAATAGTCGCGGGCCACGCCGCGGTACGTCGCACGGAGGCGATGATGGTTGGCCGCATCGAGGACGTGTGCAAGCGGGACTTCGAACCAGTCGGCGACTTCGCCTTCGTGCGGCGCCAGTTCCAGGTCCGGCGGGATTACGCCGATCACCGGGGTCACATGGTAGCCGGTGACGGTGTGGTATGGATCGGCAGTCCCGGCCACTTCGACGACGGCCGGATCGATGCCGAGCTCTTCCCAGGCTTCGCGCAGCGCCGCGGCCGTGACATCGGCATCGCCGGGATCGACGCGCCCACCGGGAAAGGCGATCTGCCCCGCGTGTGAGCGCAGCTCTGCAGTGCGGACGGTCAGGAGGAGTCCTGGCTCCTCCCGGTCGGTGATCGGCACCAGCACCGCCGCATCCCGCCACTCCGCCGTTAAATCCTCCTCGATGTCGCGTTCGATGAGATCGATCGGGTCTCTACGCATCAATGCTTCCCGAAGACGCTGTGCGAGGCTCACTGCCGATCTCCGAGAGGCCAGAACATGCCGCCGCTCCAAAACCCTGCCGGATCATGGTCTTCTTGCAAGGCGATTTCGGCCAGCTCATAATAAACCGGCCGGGCGAGGATCGCTTCAAGGCCGTACCGAACGCCCACGAGGGGCAGTTCATCCGAAATTCGCAG
Organism: uncultured Sphingomonadaceae bacterium; assembly: GCA_946480515.1. Next base: position 814 of record CAMLKX010000200.1, read on the forward strand.
CGGATGATCCGGGCCAATGACCAGGGCATCGCCGCTGTTCAACTCGAGCGCGACCATGCGATCGGCTCCGCTGCCTTCGGTCTCCATCGCCACCGCCACGAATGCGGCGATTTCGACTTCAATGTCGAGCTTCTCCGCGGGCGTGACGAGCACATGGCGGCCATCCTGCTCGCGGCGGAGAACGCTCGAGAAGAGACGGACCAGCGCGGGCCGGCTGATTTCCGAGCCTTCATGAAACCAGCGCCCATCGCGGGCGATCCGCATGTTGCTGTGGCCGCAGTGTGTGGGATTCCATTGGTCGACCGGTGGGAGGCGCCGCTGTTCGATCGCACAGGCGATTTCCGCCAAGGATTGGCCAGCAAAGGTAATCGGAGGGCGCGTCTCAGGCATCCGAGCGCTGATAGTCGCGCCTTGCTGGGGGAGGCAATCCGCCCTTGCATGATCTACCGGGCTTCGTCAGTGCCGTCATGAATGATCAGATCGTCAATCCCTCGAACGGCAATCGTCACCGGAGGCGGCAAACGGGTCGGCGCAGTCATTACGCAAGCGCTGCTCGATGACGGCTGGACCGTTGTGGCTCATGTCCGGCGCATCGATGATCCTGTCCCTGAAGGAGCGATCCGGGCCGCGGCTGATTTGACCCAAGCCGATTGTGCCGATCGAATTTTCGCGGCCACCGCCGGGCAGCCGCCAGTCCGCCTGCTGGTCAATAATGCCAGCCGGTTCGCGGTCGATTCGATCGACCATCCGGATCCGGATGAGTTCATTACCCAAATGACGACGAATGTTCGAGCGCCGGCGCTGCTGAGCGCCGCATTCGCAGCATCTAGCGAGGGTGGGGAGGTCGACCGGCTGGTGGTCAACATCCTCCGTGCCAAGCTTGCTGCGCCAAATCCGGACTTCGCCAGCTACACATTGTCGAAGTTCGCGCTGGCAGGCCTGACCGAGATTTCGGCGCGGGCCTTCGCAGAGCGCGGAATCCGAGTGAACGGGATTGCGCCCGCACTGATGCTTCGATCCGGTGATCAGACGGAGCGCAACTTCGTGGCTGCCCATCGATACAATCCGCTGAAGCGAGGCATTCACCCAGGCGATGTGGTCAGCGCGCTTCGCTTCTTGATCGCCGCTCCCGGGGTTACTGGACAGGTGATGACATTGGACGCCGGGCAGCGGTTCATGGGACTCCCGCGCGATGTGCAATTTCTGGAGATTGAATGACGGAGTTTTCTCGCCTGGATGGGTTGGTGCCACTTGCGCTGGAGGTACGATCCACCCGTATCTTCCTCGATTCGCTTGAGATTCCCACGGACATCGGATTTCACGATTTCGAAGTGGGGGAGCCGCAGCGGTTGCTGGTCAGCGTCGAAGTGTGGCTTGAGGATAACGAGGCTCCGGCCGACGATGATCCGGTGCGGGCGTGGGATTACGACATGCTCCGGCTTGAAGTTACGCGGCTCGCGAGCGCGCGCCGGTACAATCTTCAGGAGACGCTCGCTCACGCGATTTACGGCATGGTTGCCGCCAGAGGTGGGGTGCGAGGGGTGCGAGTGAAGACCTGCAAGCCTGACATCTATCCCGATGCACATGGCGTGGGGGTGGAAATCGCGTCCTTCATCGGGTCAAACCCCGGTTGAGCTACGCATCTGCGGAGTCTCACTAATTATATCATTGCGCACTTCTTAACGCGGATATAGAGAATCGCCTTTGACGCCGATGATATGTTGATACATTGGTGAACCAATTACAGAGCCCCCGGAACTCGGTCGCGACGGCGATAGGGATCCTGGGTTGATCCACGGGACAACCCGCGGAGATTGAGGAGAGCTGCGAGTTAATGTCCTACGCCAATCGTAAAGAGATGAGCTCCAACCGGACGGCGGCGATCATCATCGTCGTGCTCCTCCATATTGGACTGGGTTACGCGTTGGTCACCGGACTGGCCTACAATGTGATGAAGAAGGCCGCTGAAGACCTGAAGACCTTTGACGTCGAGGAAGAACCGCCGCCCCCGGAGGAGCCGCCGCCCCCCCCGGAGAAGGTGGAAGTCGTCCCACCCCCAGTGGTGGTCCCGCCGCCGATTGTGCGCACCGAAACTGTCGCTCCTCCGATCGTGTCGGTTCCCGTCGCTCCTCCGGTGGTGATTACTCCAACGGCGCCGCCAGCTCCGCCACCCCCGCCACCCCCGAGGGTGTCGCAGGCAGCGCGGGCAAAGGGCAACCTTCCCTCATTATTCTCGACCGACGATTATCCGCAGTCGGCGATTCGCAATGAAGAGCAAGGGACGACCGCAGTCAGGCTGACCATCGGTCCCGACGGTCGGGTGAGCGACTGCTCGGTTACCTCCTCTTCAGGTTCTTCGGCACTGGATTCGACAACTTGCAGCATCCTTCGTCGGCGTGCACGTTTTACGGCGGCCAAGGATCAGGCGGGTTCGCCGATTTCAGACACCACTACCACGCGAATTCGCTGGGTTCTCCCTGAGGACTGAGCTGAAAACATTCTTAGATTCTAGGTTTTACAGAGGAAAGACAATCTCATGGCTACTCCCGCTCCCGCTGGTGACAATCCCTATGGCTTGTGGCAGGCGCTGCAAGAAGGCGGTCTGATTTCATGGACGGTGTTCATTATCCTGGTGATCATGTCGATCGGCTCCTTTTATATCCTGTTCACCAAGCTGATTGAGCAGCAGAAGATCATCAACCAGGGACGCAAGGTGCGCGCCAGCTTCTGGAATTCGCGCGACCTTAAGGAGGCATCGACCAAGCTCGAGCCGAAGAGCGCTTACCGGTCGATCGTCGACGATGCGCTTGTCGCTCAGGAACAGCACAGCAAGCTGACCGATCCGGTCGATCAGCATGACTGGATGGGCAACAGCCTTGCCCGCAGCCAGGGTGGTATCGGCGCCCGTCTCAACGAGGGGCTTGCCTTCCTCGCTACCGTCGGTTCGACCGCGCCATTTATCGGCCTGTTCGGCACCGTTATCGGCATCTACCGCGCGCTCATCAAGATTGGCGCGTCCGGTCAGGCCTCCATCGACACCGTCGCCGGTCCG
>CAMLKX010000201.1 GCA_946480515.1 uncultured Sphingomonadaceae bacterium
TGATAGAGGCCGGGATAGTCCGCGTATGCCCGCTCGGCGAGGCGGAAATCCGGGATCGCCTGCTGCTGGCCATGGTCAATGAGGGCGCCAAAATCCTCGACGAGGCCGTTGCTCCACGGCCGCACGAAATTGATGTGGCGATGATCAATGGCCTTGGCTGGCCCTCCTATACAGGCGGACCGATGTTCTGGGCCGACCAGATCGGGCTTGATCAGGTGCTTTCCAGGATTGAGCAATTCCGCGCCGAACAAGGCGATGAATATTGGACTCCGTCGCCGCTACTGGTCCGGCTCGCAGGCGAAGGCCGGGGGTTCTATCAGTGAGCGCAGCGTCCGGCTTCGAACACAGCGTGCGCACGGTTGAGCTTCTCAACCGCCTGCGCGCCTTCATGGACGCGCATATCTACCCGAACGAGAAACGCTACTATGAGCAGGTCGCTGAGGGCGACCGTTGGCGTTCGGTTCCGCTCATCGCCGAACTGAAGCCCCTCGCCCGGGAGGCCGGGTTGTGGAACCTGTTCCTGCCGGAAAGCCGGGATGGCGCTGGCCTCACCAATCTCGAATATGCGCCGCTGTGCGAGGAAATGGGCCGGGTGCATTGGAGCCCGGTCGTGTTCAACTGCGCGGCTCCCGACACCGGCAACATGGAAACTCTGGAGCGGTTCGGGACGCCTGAGCACAAGGAACGCTGGCTGAAGCCCCTGCTGGCCGGGGAAATCCGCTCAGCCTTCGCGATGACCGAGCCGGCGGTTGCGTCCTCGGACGCCACCAACATCGAGAGCTCGATCGTCCGCGATGGCGACGACTATGTGATCAATGGCCGCAAATGGTGGATCTCGGGAATGGGCGATCCCGACTGCGAGCTGATGATCTTCATGGGCAAGACCGATCCCAGCGCGCCAAAGCACCAGCAGCAATCGATGATCCTCGTTCCGCGTGACACGCCCGGGATCACCGTTCTGAGGCCGATGACCGTGTTCGGCTATGACGACGCACCGCACGGGCATATGGAAATCCTGTTCGAAAATGTGCGAGTGCCGGCCAGCAATCTGCTGCTGGGTGAAGGCCGCGGGTTCGAGATCGCTCAGGCGCGGCTTGGGCCGGGCCGAATTCACCACTGCATGCGGATGATCGGAATGGCCGAGCGGGCGTTGGAGGCGATGTGCCGGCGGGTGAAGGACCGCGTGGCATTCGGCAAGCCGCTGGCGCAGCAGGGGGTGATCATCGAACGCATCGCCAACTCCCGCATCCTGATCGATCAGGCGCGGTTGCTGACCCTGCACGCCGCCCACCGCATGGACACCGTCGGCAACAAGGAAGCCAAGGCCGAGATCGCGATGATCAAGGTTGTTGCGCCAAGCATGGCGACCCAGGTGATCGACTGGGCGATGCAGGCGCATGGCGCGGCCGGGATCAGCCAGGATTTCTTCCTTGCGGCTTATTACGCCCATGCCCGCAAGATCCGCTTTGCCGACGGACCGGACGAAGTGCACCGCCACCAGCTCGGACGGCTCGAGCTGGCGAAATATGACTAACGCGGCTGGCGATCCGCACCAGCTCAACCTGGAGCGGCTCGTCCCCTGGGTTCGCCAGCACCTCAGTATTCCGGTGGGCGAAGTCGCCGCGACCAAATTTGCGGGCGGCCAGTCGAACCCGACCTACGCCATCCTGATCGATGGCCGTCCAGCCTATGTGCTGCGCAAGAAGCCACCCGGAAACTTGTTGCCTTCCGCCCACGCCGTGGAGCGGGAGTATCGAGTCACTGATGCGTTGAAGGACAGCGGCGTTCCGGTGGCTCGGCCATTGGCGCTGTGCGAAGACCCAGACATCATCGGCACCCCCTTCTTCGTGATGGATCATATGTCCGGGCGCAATTTCTGGGATGCGCGGCTCCCGGGGATGTCCCCTAACGAGCGGCTCGCGATCTATGACGAGATGAATCGCGTCCTGGCAGTCCTCCATTCGGTGGACGTTCAGGCAGTAGGACTTTCCGACTTTGGGCGGCCCGGCGATTATTTCGCCCGTCAGATCGGGCGCTGGACCAAGCAGTATCGCGCGACCCAGACCGCGCGGCTCGAGGCGGTGGAACAGCTGATCGCGTGGTTGCCGCACAACGTTCCGGAGGACGACGAGACGCGGGTGGTTCATGGCGATTATCGCAATGACAATCTCATCTTCCACCCCGACCGTCCGCAAATCCTGGCGGTGCTTGACTGGGAGCTTTCCACCCTCGGCCATCCGCTTGCTGACCTCGCGCAGCACGTCATGGCTTGGCGAGTGCCCGCCGAGGGCTATCGCGGTCTTGGCGACAGCAATCTTGCCGAGCTCGGCATCCCGTCCGAGCAGGATTATGTCGCGCTCTACTGCGAGCGGACTGGCCGGGACGTCATCCCTCCGGCGCAATGGCGGTTCGCGCTCGCCTTCGCAATGTTCCGCAACGCCGCGATCCGCCAGGGCGTGTTCAAGCGTGCGCTGGACGGCAACGCGTCCAGTGAAGCAGCCGCACGGCATGGCGCACGAGCCGGGGAGATCGCGGAGCTCGGCTGGCGCATCGCGCGCGGCGAGGATGACGTGCGGCTGGGCTAGCCACTGATCGCGCCCAGCCGATCGAGCAGCAGCTGCTCTCCGGCAGCCCCTCTGCCCGACGGCTCCAGTTCAAGCTCGATCAATCCTGAATAGCCGGTATCGGCGATCGCCTGGAAGATTGCCGGCCAATCGAGCGTTCCGCCGCCCGGCTCGATCCGGCCCGGGACATCGGCAATCTGAATCACCCCAATGCGCCCTCGGCAGACTTCGAGAGCGCTGATCACATCATCGCCATGCAAGGCGACATGGCCGACATCGAAATCGAGCAGGACATGGGGATGGTCGATCCGCTCGATCAACGCCAGCGCCTCGTCGATCCGCTCGATCAGCGAGCCCGGCGCGAACTGCGGATGCGTCGCTTCCACGCACAGCGCCACTTCCGCCTGTGCCGCAAGATCGCCCGCCCAAGAGAGATTGGCGGCCATCGCCTCGATGGCTTCGCGCCGATTCTGACTGTCCGCTCGGCCGGTCACGCAGACGATGCTGCGGCTGCCGCTTCGCTGAGCGGCGGCCAAGCTGTCTTTCAATGAGGTTTGCAGCCCATCCCGGTGGGTCCGGCCATGACCGGTCCACACCGGCCCGTTCCAGTTGAGCGGGTCATGAACGAACGAGCTAAACTCAAGCCCAAGCCGCCAGACCTCGGCGCCGATCCGCGCCTGCTCTTCCGATGACCGCAAAAGATGAAAATTGTCGCTGACTCCGGAGAAGCCATGATCGGCCATGAACCGGATTTGATCGATCGGGTCCGGAGAGGCCGCGAGCGAACGGAACAGCGGTCGATCGGGAGCGCGCACGCCCAAATGCGCAGCGAACCGCAGGTTGGTCATTGGTGATCAAGCTCCGCGAGGAAGGAGAGAACCGCCGCGTTGAACGCGTGCGGCTGTTCCTGCTGAACGAAATGGCCCGCGCCTTCGATCGGCATGATCTGGCGCAGACCCGGAACTCGGCGGCGGAGCCGCTCCTCCCAATCCGGGAAGAAGCCGAACGATGGATCCTTGGCGCCGTAGATGAACAGGGTCGGAGTCTCCACGTCTACATCGGCGAACTCGCGTCCGATCTCCCAGTTCGCGTCCGCGGTCCGGTAGGAGTTCATGCCGCCGATCAGCCGCCGCATCGGGTCCGGATGATCATAGGCTTGGACGAACCGGTTGAACTCTTCCTCGGTCAGCCACTCCCAGGGCAGTGGC
>CAMLKX010000202.1 GCA_946480515.1 uncultured Sphingomonadaceae bacterium
CCGAAGATGAGTAGGGCGGCAAGCAGGTGAATGGCGAGGCGGACATGGCTGACGTCGGTGCGCTCGACCAGTCCGGACGCGACCATCCACCAACCGATCGCTCCCTGTAGCCCTCCTAGCACAAACAGGATCACCAGACGCGGACCATAGCCCTTCGGGATCATCCTCTTCCACGCGAACCATGCCAGCGGCAGTGCGAAGGCGATTCCGATCAAGCGGCCGAGCAGACGATGGAGATACTCCCAGAAGAAGATGCCCTTGAACGCGTCGAGGCTCATTCCGCGATTAATCTGCTGATATTCCGGGATCTGCTGGTAGCGTGCGAATTCGGCTTGCCACGCCGTTTCGGTGAGCGGCGGAATGATCCCGGTCACCGGCCGCCACTGCGTGATGGATAGGCCGCTTTCCGTCAGCCGGGTGATGCCGCCGACGACGACCATCACGAAGATCATCGCAGCGACCGCGAGCAGCCAGCTGGCGAGCAACTGCGGCCGTTCCGTGCTGCTTGGCTCGACCGCCGAAGCGGGAGCAACCTGGGTCGCTTGCATCCTGGTCGGCGCCTATGCCCTGCGCCGTGATTGGTCGCAAGAGAACTGGTCGATCAAGACGGTTTTGGTGCAGATGTGATGTTGTAACTTGTCTAAGCGCTCGTTATACCCCCGCCGGCCATGATCGCTTCCCTCTCAACGACTCGAATTGACCGGCTCGCGATCGGTCTGTCGGGGTTGTGCCTCGTGCACTGCCTGTCGACGACGATCATCGTCGCGACGCTGGCGTCGGCGGGGGGAATGCTTGGGGCGCACTGGGTTCATGAGGCCGGCCTCCTCATTGCCATGCTGCTTGGTGCGATCGCGATTGGCCGTGGTATTGTGGAGCATGGATTCATGCTTCCCGGCGCCGTCAGCGGTGTCGGGCTGGGGGTCATGGCCGGCGCATTGACCTTGCCGCATGATGGACGCGAGGCGGCATTCACCATGATCGGTGTGCTGATCTTGGCACTCGGGCACGATCTGAATCGGCGCGCATCCAGCTAAGCGCCTGCCAAGCGCTTGTTGTGCGCCGGTCTCAAGCGTATTTCTGAGCGATGGCCGATCATGATCATCATCTCCATGAGGGGGATTCGCTTCGGGATGAGGCCGCCAAACGGCTGACCGAGCGCGGCGAGCAATGGACCGGAATGCGCGCAGCGGTGTTCGACGCGCTGGCGGGATTCGACCGGCCGGCAAGTGCGTATGATATCGCCGAAGCGGTGTCGAAGTCGCAGGAGCGGCGGGTCGCTGCGAATAGCGTCTACCGGATCCTTGACTTGTTCGTGAACACGAACCTGGCGATGCGGGTCGAAAGCGCGAACGCCTATATCGCCAATCAGCACCCCGGCTGCCTTCACGACTGCATCTTCCTGATCTGTGACGAATGTGGACAGACCACCCACATCGACGACGATACGCTGTCGAACGGTGTCCGGGGCGCAGCACGCGGGGCCGGGTTCGACCCGAAGCGCCCGGTGATCGAGGTCCACGGGACCTGCGTCGACTGCTCCTGAACAGCATTGCTTCGAGCAGCGTGGTTCACAGCAGCCTCGCTTCCGCGTAAGGCCCGGCCATGTCCGATCGCCCGCAAACGCCGCTGCTCGATACGATCCATTCGCCGGCAGACATCCGCTTGCTCGATAAGTCGCGGCTGCCGCAGCTCGCCGACGAGCTGCGCAAGGAAACGATCGCCGCGGTATCGGTGACTGGTGGTCACCTCGGAGCGGGACTGGGCGTGGTGGAGCTCACGGTCGCAATCCACCATGTGTTCAACACGCCTGACGACAAGCTGATCTGGGACGTCGGCCACCAGGCCTATCCGCACAAGATCGTCACCGGCCGGCGAGACCGCATTCGCACCTTGCGCCAGGGCGGGGGCCTCAGCGGGTTCACCAAGCGGTCCGAAAGTGAATTCGACCCGTTCGGCGCGGCGCACAGTTCCACCTCGATTTCGGCTGCTATCGGCTTCGCTACCGGCAAGGCGCTGACGGGTGAGCCGGGCCGGGCGATCGCGGTGATCGGCGACGGCGCGATGTCCGCGGGCATGGCCTATGAGGCGATGAACAACGCCCAGGCCGCCGGAAACCGCCTGGTGGTGATCCTCAATGACAATGACATGTCGATCGCCCCGCCGGTCGGTGGTCTGAGGAACAGCCTGGCGCGGCTGGTCTCGTCCGGGAAATATCTCGGACCTCGCCGCTTCGCGCAGAAGCTGGCACGGGCGCTGCCGGGCCCGGTTCATCGCACCGCTCGGCGAGTTGAGGAATATGCGCGCGGCTTAATGACCGGCGGCACCCTGTTTGAGGAGCTGGGCTTCTATTACGTTGGGCCTGTCGACGGGCATAACGTCGAAGCTTTGGTCGAAGTTCTGGAAAATGTGCGTGACGCGGAGGAAGGGCCGATGCTGGTCCATGTCGTCACCACCAAGGGCAAGGGCTACGCCCCGGCCGAGGCCGCAGCGGACAAATATCATGGCGTCGTCAAGTTCGACGTCGTGTCCGGCAAGCAGCACAAGGCGCCGCCCGGCGGACCGCCATCCTACACAACCGTGTTCGCGGAGTCGCTTTCGGCCGAGATGGAGCGGGACCCGGCGGTCGTTGCGATTACCGCGGCAATGCCGTCGGGCACCGGGCTCGACAAGGTCGCCGCGCGGTTCCCATCCCGCACGTTTGATGTCGGCATTGCCGAGCAGCACGCGGTGACCTTCGCTGCGGGCCTCGGAGCGCAAGGACTTCGACCGTTCTGCGCAATCTATTCGACCTTCCTTCAGCGCGCCTACGATCAGGTCGTCCACGACGTGGCGATCCAGAATTTGCCGGTGCGCTTTGCCCTCGACCGGGCGGGGCTGGTCGGCGCCGATGGTGCAACCCACGCCGGCTCATTTGACCTGGCCTATTTGTGCACCCTGCCGAACTTCACCGTCATGGCCGCAGCCGATGAGGCGGAGCTGACGCACATGGTGCATACCATGGCGCTCCACGACAGCGGTCCGATTGCGGTCCGCTACCCACGCGGTGAAGGGCGGGGCGTTGCGTTGCCGCAACCGCCGCAGCAGCTGGATATCGGCAAGGGACGGATCGTTCGCGAAGGGCGGCAGGTGGCGCTGCTGTCGCTCGGCACTCGCCTGGCGGAAGCGGAGAAGGCTGCTGACCAGCTGAACGCAATGGGCCTGTCAGCGACGGTTGCCGACATGCGCTTTGCCAAGCCGCTGGACGAGGCATTGATCCGGTCGTTGCTGACCAGTCACGAAGTCGCGGTGACGATCGAGGAAGGCGCGGTCGGGGGATTTGGCGCTCATGTGCTCACATTGGCGAGCGATGAAGGGCTGATCGACGCCGGTCTCAAGCTGCGAACGATGCGGCTGCCCGACACCTTCCAGGACCACGACAAGCCTGACAAGCAATATGACGAGGCGGGACTGAATGCCGCCCAGATCGTCGATACGGTACTCAAGGCACTGCGGCGGAACAGTGTCGGGATTGAAGAGGGAGTTCGCGCCTGAGCAGGTCGAGGCGATGGCTTCGCCGGGCCCTGATCGGCTTTGTCGCGCTGCTGGTCCTGATTACCGTTCTGCCGTTCATCGAGACGGATGAATGGTGGGTACGGCTGTGGGATTTCCCGCGATTACAGATCGCGGGGTTGCTGCTCTTCGGGCTCATCCTTCTGGTGCTGGTTGGGCCACGACGCGGGCGAAGCTTCTGGCTACTTGCCGCCGCTGCGCTCGCCGCGCTGGTG
>CAMLKX010000203.1 GCA_946480515.1 uncultured Sphingomonadaceae bacterium
TCGACGAAGGTTGAGGTGGCGGCGAAGCTCGATACGGACTTGCCTTCCAGCATAAACGGCTCTGACCGGTTGCCATAGGTTTGGCGGCAATGCGTCGGCTTGCCGCTCTCGCACGGTCCGCAGCGGCCGCAGTTGGCCAGGGTGTGCAGCGCAACGTGATCCCCAACGGCGAGGTCGGTCACTCCGGTGCCAACCTGTTCGATGACCCCAGCCCCCTCATGACCGAGTACGGAGGGGGCCGGCCATTCGATCGTGCCATTTACAACCGAGATATCGGAGTGGCAGATGCCGCTCGCCGCGATGCGTACCAGCACTTCGCCGGGACCGGGATCGCGGACCTCAAGATTTTCGACATGCCGGATTTTGCCCGATCCTTCGTAAACCAGCGCACGCATTTCGACTCTCCTAATTTATCTGGATCCGCTTTGCAGGTGGTGGCCGTGACCGCGCTGACGGTACGGGAATATTGGCGCGGCGGCTGCCTCAGGACAGTTCGAGATCATCCCAGTTCACCACAGTGCACATCTCGTGAAACTCGGGACTTAGCCAGGGGGCATTCACCTGCATGCGGTTATGATGCTGGTTGACGTAGTAGTTCTTCTCGATGCCCCCCTCGGGTGTCATTTGCAACCAATTGGCAGCTTCTTTGTCTAGCGCTTCGTTGTAGCGCTGGAACGCTTCGGGCTTCACTTCGACGCGGCCCTTCCCTTCCCGCAGCAGCCGCATGGCGCACTGCGCGGCATAGCTTGCCCAGATCAACCACCATTGCGGCAGTCCGGTGCCGCCGGTGAGCGGTTGAGAGTTCGGCCCGTAGAGCATGAACAGGTTGGGAAATCCCGGCACCATCATCGACAGATAGGCGCGCGGACCGTCGCTGCTCTCCCACGTGTCGTGCAGATCGCGGCCGCCAATCCCCTTGTAGCGCGCGGGCCATAAGTATTTCGCGACGTCAAAGCCGGTGGCGGAGATGACGATATCAACGTCCCGGCACGTGCCGTCGGCCATCTCGAAACCAGTTTCCGTGAAACGGGCCACCGATCCCGTGAGCAATTCGACGTTGTCGCGCGTCAGCGCTCGATACCAGCCGTTATCGACCACCGGCCGGCGGGAAATCGGCGCATAATCAGGGATCAGCTTTTCGATCAGATTTTCGCGTCCGCCGGTTTGTTCGCGGATATAGTTGGTCAAGGCGGCGCGGATATCGTCATTCGGCTTGCTTACCTTCCCGCCCTGCGCCTGCCACTCCCGGTCGACACGCTGCACGAGGTGGAAGTCAAACAAGGGGGCAGTCGCGCTGTATCGCCACCAGTTCCAGTAGCCCGGGAGGTTGTCCAGGAGCCATTTCACCTCCTGCTCCACTGGAGAGCCATATTTTTCACGCGGCGAGATCCATTGCGGCGTGCGCTGAACGACAGTGACGTGCTCCGCCATCTCGGCAATGGAACTGAGCAATTGCACGCCGGTCGATCCGTTGCCGATCACTGCAACGCGTTTTCCGGTGAAATCGATGTGATGTGGCCATGCGGCAGGATGAACGATCAGGCCCTTGAAGTCGCGAGCCCCCGCGATATCCGGAAGCTGGGGGTTGGCGAAGGTCCCGCAAGCCGTGATGACGATGTTGGCGTCGATTGTCTTGCGGCCTTCGGGGGTTTCGACTTCGAGCGCCCAAACATTACGAGCTTCGTCGAACGTGCCGCCCTTCACGTCATGGCTGAACCGGCTCTTCGCCATCACGCCATATTTGCGTGACACATGCTGGAGATACGCACGTACATCTTCACCCCGGTTGAAATGCTCGGCCCAGGGGTAATTCTTTTCGAAGCTGAATTCATAAGTGACGGACGGTGTATCCACTCGCACGTCGGGATAGCGATTGATTGTCCAGGTGCCGCCCGCCTCCGGCTGGCGATCCAGGACGAGGTACGGCAAGCCGAGCAGTTCACATTGCACGCCGGCGGCGATGCCCGCGGGACCGCTGCCGATGATAACGATGCGATAGCCTTCCGGGATCGAGGGCCTCGGGCCCTGCCACTCGACCGCGCAGGGAAATTTGCGGAAGGCCGGCAGATCGCGTCGGGCGGCAAATTCCAGGTCAGTCATCTCGCGGCCGGTGACCATTGTCATCAGGGTCCGCAATTCATCCTCTGGAGGCTCTGCCAGTTCGGCAGGGCCGGCATTGCTCACCAGCCATTCGACCGCCCTGTCGACCAGCAGCGCCTTCTGCTCCTCACTCATCCTGGCATAAGGCGGCAGCGCTCCGATGTCCTCGTCACCGCTATTCTGGAAAAGCGCGACCCGAAGGGCGTCCGGATCGGCGAGCTGCACCGCGCGCCGAATGTAGTCTGTGTCGAAGACTTGTGCCGCCGCCGCCATCGTTGCTCCAGCCGTAACCTGATGGCGCCTTCCGCGCCAACCCACATGGTGTTCGCGTTATCGAATTGCGGAACACCCGCGAATAGAGCCACCGCGATTTACGGATCGGCGGAAGCGGCCCAATTCGGCGCTCTGCCAATCACTTGTCCCTTCGAAGGGGACCCGCGAACGGCTCAATGACCTAGGAAGGACGGAGGCCGACGCTCTATGAACGCTTTCGCCGCCTCCTTGGCGTCGTGCGACAGCAGGCTGATCTGCGCGTTCGCGGCGGCCTCCAACGCCATCGTCTCCTCCAGTGCTCCGACCTCCGCCGCGTTCAGGTTGCGCTTCATTGCCGCGAAAGCAGCGGTCGGCCCGCTCGCGAGCTTCGCGGCTACCTCCGCACATTCGCTATTCAGCTGCGCGTCATCGACCAGCTTGGCAACCAACCCCGCCGCGAGTGCCGCTTCGCCGTCCATCGGTTCGTCCAGGAGGAACAAAGAGCGGGCGCACGCGGCGCCGAGGATCCGCGTCAGCAGATAACTGCCACCCGGATCGCCGCAGCGCCCAGCGCTCGCGAAGGCCAGCTTGAACTTGACCGTGCGGGACGCGATGCGCAGGTCACACGCCGCAGCGATCACCAAGCCGCTGCCCGCGACAGGCCCACGGAGGCAGGCGATGGTCGGCTTGGCCATTCGATGGAGCAGAAGCGGGACTTCGGAATGAAGGAGCATGCGTCCCGCGGCCTCGTCCGGCCGCATTGGCTCAGCCCGCTCTACCGTGTCATCCCCCGAGAGATCGTACCCAGCGCAGAAGCCCCGCCCCGCCCCTTCGAGCATGACGCAGCGCACAGCCGGATCGATCGACCAGGCGCGCAGAGTCTCCACCATCCCTTCGAGCATCGGCCCGGTCAGCGCGTTCAGCTTGTCGGGCCGGTTAAGCGTGAGCCTGCCAACCCCACCCTCCACTTGGGTCAGGAGCGTCATTTGTGCGACTTCACCTTCTCCATGCCGCCGACGATAAACTCCCCGGTCTGGCCATAGGCGGAAGCATGGCCGAGCTGATGGATGTCGAAACAGCTTTGAAGGGCGGCCGCCTGCCCCATGATGTCGAGCGTCTGATTGACGGCGCGCTTCGCCATTGCCAGCGCGTGAGGGTGCATCTGCGCGATCTCGCGCGCCAGAGCCAGCGCTTCGGCGTCCAGCTCAGCACGCGGGACAACCCGGTTCACCATTCCTCGGCGCTCCGCCTCCACTGCGCTCACTGGACGCGCAGTGAATAGCATCTCCTTCGCCTTTCGCGCGCCCAGTTCCCATGTGTGGCCATGATACTCGACCCCGCCGATCCCCATCAGCACCACCGGATCGGAGAACCGTGCATCGTC
>CAMLKX010000204.1 GCA_946480515.1 uncultured Sphingomonadaceae bacterium
AGCGCATGGCTGCCTTCCGCCACCTGCCACTGCACCAGCTCGCGGAACGCGCCTTCATCGACTTGCCCCGACGAAAATGGTGTGACCAGCGCGGGAATGGACCCGAAAAACATGCATTTAGTCCTTCACGAGAAGTTCGAAGACGCGTTAGAACTGGTTTTCGGACGCGCGATTCAGCGCCTGATAAGGACCAGCGCCGCAGTATGTCCAGCGTGAGGCGAATCATCCCTTTGGCGGCCTTGCTTGTGGCAAGCGCCGCGGCGACCGCAACTCAGCTCAATTGGCCGCCGGTAAAGGTCGCCGCCGCGCAGAACCGGGCCGTGTACGCCGCTCCGGCTAGTCCAACCTATTCCGCCTACAGCGTCGCCTACGCCCTCGAGGATTGGCGTCGCTTGCGGTCAGGGGCGAGCTACTCATTTTCAACCTACGCGCGGTTCCTGATCGCCAACCCGGATTGGCCCGGCGAGTCCGCAATGCGGCGCGCGGCCGAACGCGCGATGCAGCCCGGCGAAGATACAGCGACCGTGCTTGCCTTCTTCCGGACCGAGCCGCCGCAATCCGCGACCGGCTATACGCGTCTCGCGGAAGCACTTCACGCCTCTGGCCGATCCGCCGAAGCACTGAACGCCGCGCGCGAAGCATGGGGATCGAGCAACCTCAGCAGCTATGATGAACTGCTGATCACAACTCGCTTCGGCCAGTCGCTGACGGCCGCCGACCACGATCGTCGGATCGACCGGCTGCTGATGGATCGCGACACGCAGAACGCGCGCCGGATGCTTCAATCCACGACTCCAGCTCGCCGGCCAGCATTCATCGCGCGGCTGGCGATGCTTGAGCGGTCCCCGGAAACGGAGCGTCTTTACGCGGCGGTTTCTGCCTCCACTGCAACCGATGGGGGGCTCCTCTATGAGCGGGCGCGCTATCTGCGTGACGGCAACAAGCACGCGTCGATGCGGCAACTGCTCGCCCGGCCGCACAATTTCACCTACCGGCCGGGAAGCGCCGAGCGCTGGTATGAGTTGATGCTGTCGGCAGCGCGAGGTGCCGCCGCCAACGGGCAATCGCTCACTGCTCTCCAGATTGCGCGGCAAGTCAGCGACGCCTTCCCTGCCGGAAGCGATATCAGCCTCAAGCCGCTGCCCATCCGCGATCATTACACCAGCCTCGTGTGGCTGGCCGGAACCACTGCGTTCCGTCACTCGCGTCCCGCTGAAGCCGCCGAACTCTTCCGCCTCTATTCCAGGGGCGGGCGCTCACTGCAGGTCATGACCAAGGGTCTCTATTGGGCAGGCCGTGCCGCCAATGCCGCACAGCGCTCCGATCTCGCTACCGCCTATTTCGGCCAGGCGGCTGCCTATCCGGACCAGTTTTACGGGCAGCTGGCGCTGGAGCGGCTGGGCCGGCGGGTTTCGCCGCCGACGGGCCTACCGAGCCTGTTGGTCACTCCCGAGCGCCGCTCCGCATTCGAGCAGAAGCGCCTGGTGCAGGCGGTTCGCCTGCTCGGCCGGCAGGGCCGTTGGACGGAGCAAACCCTGTTCGTGCGCGCCCTTGCCGAATCGCTTGTGAATGACGAGGAGCGCGGGTTGGCGGTGGACCTCGCCGGGCAAATCGGGCGACCCGACCTGGCGGTATGGACGGCCCGCGCCGCTCGGAACAATGGCGTCTTCTATTATGTCCGTTCGGCCTACCCCCTGATCCCGGGCGGTTACAACTCCGTCCGGCTATGGTCGGTCGCGCATGGGATCACACGCCAGGAAAGCTCGTTCGACCGGGCGGCAATCAGCCATGCCGGGGCGCGAGGGATGATGCAGCTGATGCTCCCGACTGCTCGCGAACAGGCCGGCAAGATGGGCGTCCGCTATGACTATGCCCGGCTGACGACCGACCCATCCTACAATGTCATGCTCGGTTCGGCCTACTTCTCGCGGTTGCTCACGCGGTGGGACGGCAATTATCCGCTCGCGGTCGCCAGCTACAATGCCGGCTCCGGCAATGTCGCGAAATGGATTCGGGCAAATGGCGATCCGCGGCGGTCCGGAGCCGACATCGTCAGCTGGATCGAAGCGATCCCGTTCACCGAGACGCGTGGTTATGTCCAGCGGGTGCTTGAGAATACCGTGGTCTACGATCGGCTCAACCCATCGGTGCCGATGGCCGCTGCGGGGCCGCACCATCTCTCCAGCTATCTGGGCAAGTCGCGGCCGGGCTGAGCGTGAGCGAGCGACCGCCACGGTTCATCACGCCCGAAGGATTCGCGCGACTCAGGGCCGAGTATGATCGCCTGTTCTCGCAGGAGCGCCCGAAGCTGGTGGAAACCATCTCCTGGGCAGCCGCGAACGGGGATCGCTCCGAGAACGGCGACTATATCTACGGCCGCAAGCGGCTGCGCGAAATCGATCGGCAGCTGTCGCATCTGTCTCGCGCCATGAAAGCGGCCAAGGTCGTCGATCCCGCGCGCCAGCCGGATCGCGATCGAATCCGCTTCGGAGCCACGGTCGAACTTGCCGATGACAATGACGAGCGGCGGGTTCTCACCATCATCGGAGACGATGAGGCGGATGCCTCTGCCGGGCGGATCGGCTGGAGCGCTCCGCTGGCGCGCGCTCTTGTTGGTGCGCAGGTTGGCGATGAGCGGATTGTTCGCCTTCCAAGCGGCGAGAAAAGCTATGAGGTGATCGCGATCCGCTACCCCGATTAGCTCAGGACGCGCCCGCTTCGTTGGCAAGCGCCGGCGGTGCAGCCGGCAGGCTCTTGGTGAGAGCCTCGACAATGGCGGCAAGGGCCAGCAGACCGGCCTCGCCATGATCGTCGCCGCTGATCACCGTCCACGGCGCCCAGCGTGTGTTGGTTTGTCCAAGCAAGTCTTCGAAAACGCGGCCATATTGCGGATCGGCGGTGCCGGTCAGAGTAGCCTGAGAGGACTTCGTCAAGCGCTTCCACGGATCGGCAGACCGCTCGGCCAGCCGGCGCGCCTGAACCTCACCACTCACCGTGATGTAGAGCTTGATGAGCAGGGTTCCATAGTCATTCTGCTGCGCTTCGAATTCATTGATTTCGTCGTAAGCGCGGGTCCAGTCCGCCTGCGCCACTCGACCGAGCAGCCGGTCGTCAAGCACGCGGCGATACCAGCTGTGGAAGAAGATCGCCGTGGTGCCGGCCGCCGGAAGGCGGGTCCAGTAGCGCGCCAGCCAATGCCCCTCGCCTTCGGCGCGACGATCGAATGCGATCGGATGCACGAGGAAGTGACAGGGATCGAGCCCGCAGACGATCTGCTGCAGCACATGCTTCTTGCCGGCGCCCTCGGGACCTTCGATGACGAGAATAACGCGGCGCTTGTGCACAATCTGGGCAAGGTGGAGAGCGCTGAGGCGCTCCTGCAGGTCACCAATGGTCAGCGGTCCCGCCGACAGATCGTGGGTTCCATCCGAAATGACAGGCAATTCCGTCAGCACCGCCTATCGCTAGTGGAAGCGATCATGCCCCTCAACAGACGTTAACCATAATCGCCGGCGCAATGTCCCGATTTGAGCCGAACCGTTGTTCGATCAACGGTTGGCCGGCTCGGCGGCGATGCGGATCCCCAGCTCTCGCAGCTGCTTGGTCGACACCGGCGCGGGCGCGTTCATCATCAGGTCCTCGGCCTTCTGGTTCATCGGGAAGACGATGACCTCGCGGATGTTCGGCTCGTCGGCCAGCAGCATGACGATGCGGTCGACGCCCGGCGCCGATCCGC
>CAMLKX010000205.1 GCA_946480515.1 uncultured Sphingomonadaceae bacterium
GCACACCACGTCTGAAGCCGTCGTTCTCGGCATCGTCTTCATCGTCGCGCTGGCGACGCGGATTCTGCTCTTCGAACCGCGCCCGGCTCTCGCTCAGCACGCGGAAATAATGGTCGGCGAACTGCAGATAATATTCGGTCTGGACGCGATCGCCGGCAAGCTGCGCGTCCCGGGCCAGATTCTTGTATTTTTCCAAGAGCTGCGCAGCGTTGCCCCGCTGCCGGTTATCCTGCCGGTTGCCATCCGGACGCCCGGAGAGGCCTTGGGGCCGCTGGCCCCCGCGGCCGCGGCGGCGGCCACCCTGTCGATTGTTGATCAAAGCAAGTCCTTTGCCGTCCAAACGCGACGTGTCGCCCCCCAACCGGCCTGCACTCAAAGCCGGTGACTTCCCCAACGATCGCAGCCGGGCTCCGCCGTGTTGCGGCGGCCCGCTGCCCCTGTGCATTGCCGCGCTCGCGCTTGCGTGTACGGCGGATGTCGTCGGGGGTGGGACCCAAGGTGCTCGTTCATTTTGGAGCAACCCCGTCCCTGTCGCCTATGTAACTAATCCCCCGCGCTTTTCCAAGAGGCTTTAGCGACAATCTTCCAGCAGTAGTGCGCGGTCGCGACCGCCAAGATCGCGAACCGCTCGGCATTCCCACCCATGATCAAGGAAGATCGCGGCAGCACTCGCGGCTTGGTCGAAGCCGATTTCAAACGCCGCAAGTCCACCGGGTGCGAGCAGGCTCGCTAGCTGCGGAGCGATGACGCGATAGGCGGCAAGGCCATCCGGCCCGGCGAACAGAGCCTCGGCGGGTTCGTATTCCGCGACACCGTGGCCGAGCTTCGCCCCCTCCGCGATATAGGGCGGATTGCACAGGATCAGGTCGAATTTCCCGGATGCTCCCTCACCCCAGTCGCCGATGCGAAACTCCGACCGATGCTGCATGCCGAGCTGCACGGCATTGCGCCGGGCAACGGTCAGCGCAAGCTCCGACCGATCGATACCGACCCCTTTTGCATTCGGCCATTCGGCGAGACACGCGAGCAGCAAAGCGCCGGATCCGGTGCCAAGGTCGAGGATCCGGGTTGGACCAGGCTCTCCCTGAAAGCGGGTCACGGCCGCCTCGATCAATGTTTCGCTATCCGGGCGCGGAACCAAAACTCCAGGCGCGACGTCCAGTTCGATGGTCCAGAACCCGCGACGTCCGACCAGATAGGCAACAGGCTCTCCGCCGGCGCGGCGCTCGATCAATTCGGCAAAGCCGTCCGGCACCTCTTTCGGAAGGTTCAGCAGCAATGTCTCGCGCTCGATTCCAAGCGCATGCGCGAAGAGCAATTCAGCGTCCAGCCGGGCGGTATCGCTGACATGCGACAGGCAATCCGCGGCTTCGGCCAACGCTTGGCTAACGCGGTTCACGCCTCATCCAGGCTTGCGAGGCGGCTGGCCTGATCCTCGGCCACCAGCGCGTCGATCAGCTCGGCGAGACCGGGCCCTTCCAAAATCGCATCCAGCTTGTGCAGCGTGAGGTTGATCCGATGGTCGGTGACTCGCCCCTGCGGGAAATTATAGGTGCGGATTCGCTCTGAGCGGTCGCCCGACCCAACCATCGACTTGCGCGTGCCCGCCCGCTCGCTCGCCAGCCGTTCGCGTTCCAGTTCATAGAGCCGTGTCCGCAGCACCTTCAGCGCCTTGGCCTTGTTCTTGTGCTGCGACTTTTCATCCTGCTGGATGACCACCAACCCGGTCGGCAAGTGCGTGATCCTGACGGCGCTGTCGGTGGTGTTGACCGACTGCCCGCCAGGGCCCGACGAGCGATAGACGTCGATGCGCAGATCCTTGTCGTCGATCTGAACGTCGACCTCTTCCGCTTCGGGCAGAACCGCCACGGTCGCCGCAGACGTATGGATGCGCCCGCCGCTTTCGGTTGCGGGCACGCGCTGCACACGATGAACGCCGCTCTCGAACTTGAGCCTGGCGAACACGCCCGCGCCGCTAATCGAAGCGACCACCTCCTTATAGCCCCCCACGTCTGACGCGCTGGCGGAGATCAATTCGAACCGCCAACCCTGCTCCTCCGCATAGCGCTGGTACATCCGCAGCAGGTCACCAGCGAACAAAGCGGCTTCGTCGCCGCCGGTTCCAGCGCGAACCTCGAGCATCGCCGCGCGCTCGTCCGCAGCATCCTTCGGCAGCAACTGGATGGCGAGGGCATGCTCCGCCTGGGGAAGCGCGCGGCGAATTTCTTCAGCCTCGACCAGCGCCATCTCCTTGAGTTCCGGCTCCGCCCCGATCTCATCGGCCATCGCAGTCAGCACATCGAGCTCCGCACGCAGGCGCCGCACCTCATGAGCGGCGGCAGCGACCGGCTCGATCGCCGAATAGTCCTTTGACAGACGGACAAATTCGTCAGTCGGCAGGTCAGGCGCGGCCATCGCCGCGGCAAGCTCATCCTTGCGCGCCTCGATTGACGCGATCCGTTCCCCGGAGATGTGGATCATGCCAGCAGTGCCTCAACCAAGCTGTCTAGTGCGATCTGCTGCTGTTCCTGGGTATGCAGATTTTTGAGGCCGATGGTCGGTCCGCCATCAACAAAAGCGGCGAACTGCGCTCCGCTGTTGACCGCGCGCTGCATCCGCTTTTTTGGATTGCCGCTATCAATGCGAAGGGCAGACACCCCAGCTCGCCGCGCAATGGCGGCAACCCGATGAGCATGCACCGCCGCCTGTTCATCCAGAGTGATGATCGCGAGACGAGGCTGTTCGGGCGCCGGTGCATCAATCAGCATCGCCAACCGCTCAATCCCTGCGGCCCACCCCACCGCCGGCGTGTGCGGCCCGCCTAGTGCCTCGATCAGGCCATCGTAGCGTCCCCCCGCGAGGACCGTGCCCTGCGCCCCGAGTTGGTCGGTCACAAACTCGAAGGCGGTGTGACGATAATAGTCGAGCCCGCGCACGAGGTGCGGCGACAGCTCGTAAGCCACCCCAGCCGCGTCCAGACCGGCACGAACCTTGCCAAAGAACTCCTCGGCCTCAGGGGATAATTGCATGACCGGCGCACTGTCGGCGGCCGGGCGGTCGCGCGGGTCCTTGCTATCGAGGATTCGCAGCGGGTTACGCTGCAGGCGTTCTTGGCTGTCCTCCGACAGCTCCGCGCGATGTGCGTCGAAATGCGCGATCAGCTCCGCGCGCCATGCCTCCCGGCTGACCGCATCGCCGAGGGTGTTGAGCTTCAACGTCACACCTTCGATGCCAAGTTCACGCAGCAGTTGGTCTGCAAAGCACAGCAATTCGACATCGGCTGCGGGATCAGCCGCACCCAGGACCTCAGCGTCAATCTGATGGAATTGGCGGAACCGCCCCTTTTGCGGCCGCTCGTAGCGGAATGCCGGACCATGTACCGCGACTTTCAGAGGTGCGTGCTGCTGCCATCCTTCGGAGAGGTAGGCGCGAGCTATCCCCGCCGTGAATTCCGGCCGCAGCGTGATCGAATCGCCGCCGCGATCGGCGAAGCTGTACATCTCCTTGGACACGACGTCGGTGGTTTCACCCAAAGATCGGGAGAATACCGAAGTCGGCTCAATGACCGGCACTTCGACCCGACGGAAGCCATACAGGCGGCGTACCTTATCGAAGGCTGCGATGACCGCATGGAAGCGATCGGCCTGCT
>CAMLKX010000206.1 GCA_946480515.1 uncultured Sphingomonadaceae bacterium
CACCACGCGATCGTCATAGGCGCTTCCGCCACCGACCAGGCGGCGCGCCGCATGCAGCACCGTTGGGCGCGGCCACGGCACCCGCTCCATCACCACCAGCCGCAGCGAATCCCCCGGTACGTCGACGCCATCGCGAAGGGCGTCAGTGCCCAGCAGCGACGCCCGGGGATCATCCCGAAAGATGTCGACCATAGTGCCGGTGTCGATCGGATCGACATGCTGCGCGTACAGCGGTAGCCCGGCTCGGGCGAGCCGATCAGCGATCCGCGACTGCACCGCTTTGAGACGCTGAATCGCGGTAAACAAGCCAAGCGTCCCGCCGCCCGCCGCTTCGATCAGCCGCGCATAAGCTCCAGCGAGGGATGGCAGGTCACCGCGCTTGAGGTCGGTGACGATCAGCACCTCCGCGCAGGATTCATAGTCGAATGGGCTCGCCGCTTCGAACTGTTGCACCGGCTCGGGGAGATGCGCTGCCCCCGTGCGTTGGCGGGCATGGGTCCAATCGCCGCCCGCCCGCAGCGTCGCCGAGGTCACCAACACGCCATGCGCCGGCTCCATCACCACCCGCGCCAGCGGTCGCGTCGGATCAAGCCAGCGGCGATGGATCGCGACGTCATATTCGCGCCCGTCGATGCGCTCGATCGCCAGCCAGTCGACGAAATCCGGATCGGCCGTTCCGCCAATCCGCGCCAGCAGCGCAATCCATGCGCCGATCAGGCCACCGCGCCAGTTGAGACCGCCGATCGCGCCTTCGACCCGCGCCCGAGCCGCAGCATCCAGCCAGTCCGGGGCTTCTTCCAGCACGGCCTCTAGCCGCCGCCCGAGCGCCGCGAGCGGCCGCTGCAACGCCTCCAGTGCTTCGGACGCGCGCGCCGCCGCCG
Organism: uncultured Sphingomonadaceae bacterium; assembly: GCA_946480515.1. Next base: position 882 of record CAMLKX010000206.1, read on the forward strand.
CAACCAGCCCGCCATCCGGCTCTGCCAGTTCCGTCTCCAGCCCATAGCCGCTGTCCTGCGCCTCGGCCCGCGCGTAGACGAGGCCGCGTACCTCATGGAGCAGGCTTTCGAGTGGGCCGAACGGCGCACCCTCCCCGATCCGTGCAAGCCAGCCATCGGATGGCAAGGCACCGGCCGCCTCAACCGCCGCAGTCAGCGCAGCCCCGCCCTGATCATCATACGAAGCGATGTCCATTAACCGCGCCGCAAGGCCCCGTCGCCGTCCACGCGATCGGCCCTCCGGACCAACAATCCAGCGCCTCAGCTCGATCGTCTCCTGCCCCGACAGGCTCACTGCGAAGGTCGAGTCCGCGGCGTCGAACAGATGATGGCCTTCGTCGAACAGGATTCGCGTAGGCGGTTCGCGGTCGCGCGCCCGCGCCGCATTGATCATCACCAATGCATGGTTGGCGATCACGAGGTCCGCCTCCCGGCTTGCTCGCTCGGCCCGTTCGATGAAGCAGCGGCGGTAATGCGGACAGCCGGCATAGACGCACTCGCCACGCCGGTCCGTCAGCGAGGTCGTCGCCGCCCGCCGGAACAGGCTTGGCAGCCACCCAGGCAGATCGCCGCCGACCATGTCGCCATCCTTCGAATAGGCCGCCCACCGGCCAACGCGTTGCGCCATGATCGCGGCTCGTCCGGAAAAGCCGCCCTGCAGCGCATCCTCAAGGTTGAGGAGGCACAGGTAATTCTCACGCCCCTTGCGAACGACGATGCGTCGCCTGCGCTCTGCCGGATCGCGAAACAACCGCGCCCCTTCGGAGTCGAGCTGCCGCTGCAGCGCCTTGGTATAGGTCGACACCCACACGGTGCCGCCCGCCCGGTCGGCCCACAGCGAAGCCGGCGCGAGATAAGCGAGCGTCTTGCCGATGCCGGTGCCCGCTTCAGCCAGCAGCAGGTTGGGCCGGCCCGCCTCCACGCGCGGGGCGAACACCGAGGCGGTTGCCGCCGCCATGTCCTGCTGCCCCTGGCGTGCTTCGGCGCCCTCGCCCGTCAACTCCGTGAGCCGGCCGATCGCATCCGCCGGAGCAAGGCTGATCGCGCGGGCCGGCGTTCGCTCGCCCTGCTCATCCCATTGCGGCAGGCGCGAAAACAGCATCCGCTCCGCCTGCGGCGGCCGCTCGAGCCGAGCGCCAACCAGCGGCGCCCATCCCCAGCCTTGCCGAATCAAGCTGGCGTTGCTGGTCCACGCCCCTTCCCGCTCCGGCCAGTCGCCGTCACCCAGCCGCTCGAGCAGCCGCTCGGCAATCGCCAGCAGCGCCTGCGCGGCGGATCGATCTTCCGGCGGTGGCTCCAACCCGGCCGCGCGCGCCAGACCGGCCACGGTCGGCACCGCGAAGCGCGCCGGATGAACGAAGGCGAACAGCTCGAGCAGGTCGAGCCCCGACAGCTCCGGATAGCCGAGGCGCTGGCCGACCACCGGCGCATTGAGCAGGATGTGCGGAGATTCCGCCGCGCGGGCAATCGCCTCGCCCCGGCCCGCCTCGCGAACGCCATCGCGATCCGCGATCCAGATTCCGGCATGGGTGGCGTGCAGCGCGGGAATCGACGATCGGGTCACGATCCGGGGATGCGTTACCGGGAACGGAATGGCAACATCAGCTTGGCGGCTCGGCGACAGCGAATGTCCGTTATCGGTGGAAAGCGGACATTCATTGTGCGGATGATGGGTCTGACTGCAATGTCACTGAATGTCGCGCCGATCTCCGCATGAACGGCCGAGTTGGCTTGCCATCGCCAGTCCTCGGCCATCTTAGCCAACCCGATCTATCGTATCGTATTCGGCCATCTCGGAGGAGTGGTACTAGCCGGCCGAGGCGCGGCCTTGCCGAACCCGCGAAGTAGCGGTTGTGACCGACTATCCTGAGCCAAAATGGCGGGGTCCCTATCAGCGTCCGTGCTGATGATCCTCTTGATGAAGTCCCAAGCCACGCCCGCAGCCCCAACCCTAGGCCAGTTCAAAGTTGATCAACCACCAGCGCTGCGCACGGTGCTCCACCTTTTGGAAGTGAGATTTCGTCGACTGGAACGATTGTCCATTCTATCATGGACAAATGTTTCAAGATCAACATCCGTGTGAAGCAATTGACACCGTTTTCAAAGTGGTACACTTGTACGGTGTAGCAGATACATTTGTATAGGAATCAAGGGGGAGCGAGGGTGCAAAAAAAGAAGTTCTCAAAAGCGATGTTGCTTGGCGGTGTGGCGATCGCCGTGCTCGCCGGGCCGGCGATGGCGGCACAAGGGCAGGAAGGCGCTGATGTTGTGCCGCCCGCCGCCGGCACGGATGCCGCTGCGACGCCGCAGGCGAGTGCGGCTGATGCTGGCGGTGAGGCCGACATCATCGTCACTGCCCAGCGCCGCGAGGAGCGGGCGCAGGACGTGCCGATCGTCATCAGTGCGTTCTCATCAGAGCGGCTCGACCAGCTCGACGTCAACGATCCCCAAGACCTGTACGGGCAGGTTCCCTCGCTTGTCGTCGGCAATCAGGGGACGTCGTCGCGCGAGGCGCAAAGCTTCACCATTCGCGGTCAGGCGACGGGGTTCCAGTCCTCGCCCGCCGTTCAGATCTACCTGAACGAAGTTCCGCTGATCTCGACGAGCGATCTCGGCCTGCAGGGCGGACCGGGTCTGATGGTCGATCTTGAGAATGTTCAGGTGCTCTCCGGGCCGCAAGGCACGCTGTTCGGCCGCAACACGACCGGCGGAGCGGTGCTGTATGTTC
>CAMLKX010000207.1 GCA_946480515.1 uncultured Sphingomonadaceae bacterium
CTGTTCGACCTCGTCCAGCGCTCGGGCGCCGATCTCGGCCAGATCATCGGCTGGCGGCCGAGCGGCGGCGTGTGCGACGGCAACAACATCGCCGCCTGCGGTGTGCCGGTGGTGGATACGATGGGCGTTCGCGGCGGGTCCATCCACAGTCCGGATGAATATTTGATCGTGTCGAGCCTCGCCGAACGCGCGGCGCTGTCGGCGCTCACCATCCTGCGGCTGGCCGGGAGTTCGCATTGAGCTTTCGCGTGCGCCCGGTACGAAAGGCGGACACCCGCGCCCTGTACGACATGGCCAAGCTCACTGGCGGCGGGTTCACCAACCTGCCCGCGGACAAGCCGACCATCGCCGCCAAGGTCGAACGCTCGATTGCCAGCTTTGCTCGCGCGGGCGAGCATCAAGAGGGCGACCTCTACATGTTCGTGCTGGAAAACTCCGTCACCAAGGCGATCCGCGGCACCTGCCAGATCTTCAGCAAGATCGGCGTGATCCGGCCATTCTACAGCTATCGCCTCTCGACCCTCACCCAGCACAGCGCGGAGCTTCACAAGATCTTCCGCAATCAGCTGCTCAGCCTGACTACCGATCTGGAAGGATCGACGGAGGTGGGCGGCCTGTTCCTGCACCCGCTCGAGCGCGCGTCCGGCCTTGGTGCACTGCTCGCCCGCAGCCGCTACCTGTTTATCCGGGAGCACCGCGCGCGGTTCGGTGACCAGGTAATTGCCGAGTTGCGCGGCGTCATCGATGATGCAGGAAACTCGCCGTTCTGGGATGCGCTCGCCGGACGCTTCTTCGGAATGAGTTTCCCCGAGGCCGATCACTTCAATGCTCTGCATGGCTCGCAATTCATTGCTGACCTGATGCCGAAGACGCCGATCTACGTCGCGCTTCTGCCGGAGCTCGCCCAATCGGTGATGGGCAAGCCGCATCCGAGCGGGCGAGCGGCGATGCGGATGCTCGAGGAGGAGGGCTTCGCTTACGAGAATTATATCGACATCTTCGATGGTGGGCCGACCGTCATCTGCAAGACCGACGAAATCCGCTCGATCGTCAACGCGCGGGAAATGACCGTCGGAGACATTGCCGCTGGTGGGGACAAGAAAATGCTGCTTGCAGCCGGCCGCTTGGAGAATTTCGCCGCCTGCTACGGCCAGGTTGCGCTCACCGGCGATGACAAGATTGCACTGCGGCCGGAAGACGCCAGCTTGCTGGGCGTAGCGATGGGCGATCGGGTCATAGCTGTGGAGCCCTGATGCCGCTCACGGAGATCAACTTCGACGGCATCGTCGGGCCAAGTCACAATTACGCCGGTCTCAGCCTCGGCAATCTCGCGGCGATGAACAATGCGGGGCGCGTGTCCTATCCGCGCGCTGCTGCGCTTCAGGGTATTGCGAAGATGCGGGCCAACCTCGACCTTGGCCTGCGGCAGGGCATTTTCCTGCCTCACCCCCGACCTGCGCGCGGCTGGCTGGCGGAACTTGGAACCACGATCGAACAGGCGGACCCGGCGCTTACCGCCAATGCGATGTCCGCATCGCCGATGTGGGCGGCCAATGCAGCGACGGTCTCCCCTGCCCCCGATACAGGCGACGGCCGTTGCCACCTCACGGCGGCGAACCTGTGCACCATGGCTCATCGCAGCCATGAATGGCCGGAAACTCTGCGGCAGCTACGGCTGGCGTTCCGCGATTCCCCTGCCTTCGCCGTGCATCCGCCGATACCGTCCGCGTTCGGAGATGAAGGGGCGGCGAACCACATGCGGCTATGCGCGTCCCACGATCAGCCTGGGCTCGAGATTTTCGTCCACGGTACGAGCGGCGGCCCCTACCCTGCCCGCCAGAATGTCGAAGCGGGCCGGGCCATCGCTCGGCTCCACCAGCTTGATCCGGCGCGAGTCCTGTTCGTTGAGCAATCCCCGGAGGCGATCGCTGCCGGAGCCTTCCACAACGACGTCGTGGCGGTGGCCAACGGGCCGCTGCTGTTTGCCCATGAGCAGGCATTTGCGGAAAGGGAGCAGCTATTCGAGCAATGCGCGCGGCTGATCCCCGGATTTCAGCTGGTCGAAGTTCCGGCAAGCGACGTGCCGCTCGGCGAGGCCATCCGCTCCTATTTGTTCAATGCCCAGCTGGTGACACCGACGGACGGAGTGACCACCCTCGTCGCTCCTGCCGAAGTTCGGGCGGTGCCTTCGGTGTGGAGCTGGCTTCAGCGCCATCTCGCCGAAAACGGGCTGATCCAGCGGCTGGAAATCGTCGATGTGCGGGAATCGATGAGTAATGGCGGCGGCCCAGCCTGTCTTCGGCTGCGCGTGGTGTGCGACCCGGAAACGGTCGATCCGCGCTTTCTCGTCGATGAGCCCAGCCTCGACCTTATCGAAGACATCATCGCCCGACATTGGCCCGAGACCATCGATCCGTCCGAACTAACTGTCCCGTCTTTGCACAGGCAGGTTGAACATGCCCGCGAACTGCTGATCGACAAGTTGGAACTGAGGGAGCTATTGTCGGGTTAACGAGTGATTCACCATGTCTGACAGGGGACCAATGGCCACCGATCACCAATCCCCCGGCTCCGTTCCCACATCGAGCAGGTGGCAGCGCGTCGGCCGGTTGTTCACGATCAAGACTCGCTTCGAAGCGTTCCTCGTAATTTACGCCATCGCCCTTGGCGCGGTTGAGCGCGGCAAACATTATGTGGAAGCCTATCCCGGGTTCGGCGGCTGGCTACTCGCCCTCGCCTGTACCGGCGTCGTGTTTATTGCCGGTGCGAAGCTGCTCGATTCCGTCCGACCGTCACCAAATTACTCATAGTCGGTCCAGGTTGCTCCGCTTCCGGCGTTCCGGTTGAGGATCACTGCCCGGACTTCGCACAGATTAACCCCGCTCCAGGTCGCCGTCCCTCCGCCTGACAGGGTCGCGCGCACATCGAATGCGCAGTCCGGATCGCTGAAACTGACACCTTGGCGACCCCCCGCCGGCACCGCCCCGGGGAGTGTTTTCCAGGCCTGCGTTCCAAAGCGACGGATGGAAAGTCCGCTGATGTCGGCGCCGGTCGCATTGACCAGCGTAAAATTGCCTGCGCCGGCGGCGAGTGCCGGCACCGCCGCGATCAGCACAGCGCCAAAAACAATCGGTTCAACCAATTTCCGCACTGGGGGATGATAGCCTTTTTCGAGCGCTTTGATAAGTAGTCCGCGCCGTTGGGGATATTTATTCATACCTGAATCAGCAGCTTAACGAACCGTTAAGACTATGCGGTCAAGCTGAGTTGCCGATTGGGATGTTGGGGGAGCGGACGATGGAGTCCAATCACCGTTATTATTTGCGTCGAGCAGTTGAAGAGCGTCAGGCTGCGCAGCGATCGATCACTCCGCAAGCACGGGAATGGCATCATCATCTCGCACAGAATTTCGCGGCCCGCGCAGCGGAGTGCGAACCGACAATCGTCGTCGCCGCCGCCTGATTTGCTAGAGTCATGGTGCGGGCGGTCGGGGTCGAACCGACACTCTGTCACCAGAACCGGATTTTGAGTCCGGCGCGTCTGCCAATTCCGCCACGCCCGCGTCGAAACTCCCTTGGCACAGCAGCCAAGATCAGGTCCAGCTACAAATCACCTGCGTCCCCTCCGCCCACG
>CAMLKX010000208.1 GCA_946480515.1 uncultured Sphingomonadaceae bacterium
GCGGCCATTCTGCTGGCGGTGAGCGCGTTAGCCAAGGGAGGGGAGGTGGTCGTCTCCCGCGGCGAACTGGTCGAGATCGGCGGCGGCTTTCGCGTACCCGAGGTGATCCGGCAGGGCGGCGCGCGGCTGGTTGAGGTCGGATCGACCAACAAGACCAGGATCGCGGACTATGCGGCGGCAATCGGTGGGGACACGCGGATTCTGTTGAAGGTCCATCAAAGCAATTTCCGAATGGTCGGCTTCACCGCCGAGGCCGAGATCGCGGAACTGGCGGCGCTCGCTGCGAAGCATGGGCTGGTGCTGATCGCCGACCTTGGCAGCGGCCTGCTGGCGAAACATCCAGGGTCCACCGAGCCGACGATCGTTGATGCGCTCTCGGCCGGCGCCGATATCGTGACCTGCAGCGGGGACAAATTGCTCGGCGGGCCTCAGGCCGGCCTGATTGTCGGCGGCGAGGCGCCGATCGCGGAGGTTGAGCGCCATCCGCTGTTGCGCGCGCTCCGGCTCGACAAGATGTCGCTGGCGGCGCTCGAGGCCACGCTTCGCCTGCATCAGGACTCGCCGGATCGGATCCCGGTCCGCCGGATGGTTGAACAATCGGAGGAGCAGTTGCGGTCGCGTGCCGAACGATTGCGGGCGCTGATCGGCGTCGGCGAAATCGTGCGGTCCGAAGCGTTCAGCGGCGGCGGTTCGCTGCCCGAACAGAGCATTGCCAGCCACGCGCTAGCGCTCGATCCGCCCGATGGCGCTGAGGCGGCGGCGGTTCGGCTGCGAACGGGCGATCCCGCCGTGGTCGGGCGGATCAACAAGGGCCATCTGCTCCTCGACATGCTTACCGTCGCTGACGATGAACTGGACCTGCTCGCCGTGGCGGTGCGCGCCGCGATTGCATGAGTAACGTCGTCTTCGGAGTGATCGGGCACATCGATCATGGCAAGACCGCGCTCGTCCGCGCGTTGACCGGAACGGACACCGACCGGCTTGCCGAAGAGAAGCGTCGCGGGATTTCAATCGCCCTTGGTTTCGCCCATCTTGCGCTCGGCGACAATTGCTCGCTCGATCTGATCGACATGCCCGGTCACGAACGGTTCGTGACCACGATGGTCAGCGGCGCGACTGGGATCGATGGAGTGCTCGTGGTGGTCGCCGCTAATGAGGGGGTTAAGCCCCAGACCGTCGAACATGTCGAAATTGCCTCGCTGCTCGGGCAGCGCACCGCGGTTCTGGCGATTAGCAAGCGCGATCTGGTATCCGAGGAGCGGTCACGGGAAGTTGCCGGCGAGGCAGCCGACCTGCTTCGCCGGCATGGCTTTGAGTGCGCTCCGCCGGTCCTCACAGCGATCGACGATCCGAAGTCCATCGCCGAACTGCGTGGAGCGCTCACCAGCGCCACGGAGCAACCGCAGCCTAGGCGTAGCGATGGCCTGACCTATCTGCCGATTGACCGCGCCTTCAGCATTGCCGGTCATGGCACTGTGGTTACGGGCACATTGCGCGGGTCCGTAATCTGTCCCGGTGACACGCTTGTCCTGCTTCCGGCCGAACGGCCCGTGAGGGTCAGAGCCGTTCAAGTTCATGGCAGGGCCGTAGCATCCGGGCTTCCCGGGCAGCGCGTGGCCTTGAACCTGCGTGACGTGACTGCAACCGCGATTGAACGGGGGATGGCGCTGGTTGAGGTTGCCGCCATGCGTCAATCCGACTGGCTGACGATCGCAATTCGCACCGTTCAGGACAGTGTCCCGCTGGAGAACGGCAAGCCGCTCCGGGCGCTTCTCGGGACCGACCAGCTTGATGTCCGTCTCCGGCTTCTCGACCGGGATGTGATCAAGTCTGGTGAGTCCGGGCTGGCACAGCTTCATTGCGCTCGGCCCGTGGCGATCGCCGCCGGCGAGCATGTGATCCTTCGCATTGCGTCGCCCGCCCGGACCGTCGCCGGAGGACGGATCATCGAGCCTGTCGCCAGGCGTCGTCGCCGCCGCTCGGCGGAGATTCTTCAGCGGCTGGGGCTTCTTCGCGACCTGCCACCGGACGAGCGAATTGCCGCCGAGCTGACCGCAGCGGGTGTCGCCGGAACAAGCCTGCAGCATCTCTCCGAAATCTCTGCGCTTGCGCCGAAGGCAGTTGAAACGCTGCTTCAGGGCCAACCATTTCTGGTGACCCGGCGTGGCCAGGTGTTCCGGCAGGCGGAGCTCGAGCGGCTGATGACTCAAATCCCCCTGGTGGTTGGGCAGATTCCAGCGGGGCTTTCGCGCAATCAGCTGCTGTCGGCGTTTACCGGAACCCGCGCCGCGCTGTTGGACGAGGCCCTGTCGCGGCTTGCCGACCAGGGGTTGGTCGATCGTCGAGCCGGTCAGGTGCGAATCCCGCGACCGGAGCAGGACGAAGCAGACGAGAAAAGTGAATCCGCGTTGACCGACCAAATCGCGGAGACGTTGCGGTTTGGAGGACTGGTCCCGCCGCTGCCCTCCGCCATCCTGAGTGATCCCGCCTCGCGGCGGTGCGTCAATCTGCTACTTCGCAAAGGCACCATCGTCCGGGCGGTCGATCGCGCCAAGGGTAAGGAACTCCTGTTCCACCGGGACGCGATCGCGGAGGCGAAGGAACGGCTTGCGCCCTTGCTTGACAATAGCGAAGGGATGCTTGTGGGGGAGATCAGCGCCGCGCTCGGCATTTCGCGCAAATTCACGATGCCCCTGCTGGCACATCTTGATTTTGTCCGGTTCACGCGCCGCGTCGGTGATCGGCGGGTAAGGCACAGCGCCGGTGAAACGACGACCGGCCATCCGGCCGAAGATGGATGGGCAAGGACGGTGGCTTAATGGGGACACGACCGCTCAGGAACATGTGCGAAGTCGCGGTGATCGGCGGGGGTCTCGCCGGCCTTTCGGCCGCCCGGGAGGTTGCCAGGCTGGGGCGGATGGTCACGATCTTCGAAGGCAGCGGGCTTTACGGCGGGCAGGTGGCGACCGTGAACGAGCTTGAGGGCATGCCGCTTCCGGGACATGGCTCGGGCCAGGACCTCGCAATCCCCTTGCTTGAGGATTCCCGCAAGTTGGGCGTGCAGGTGATCGAGGAGCCGATTGTCTCGGTCGACCTTGGTCAGCAGCTGCGGGTGGTGACCGGCAATGGGGCGAGCTACTGGCCCGAGGCGATCATCATCGCTTCTGGCGCTTCCCTTCGGCCGCTGGGTGTCACCGGGGAAGAGGAGTTTGCCGGCCGGGGCGTGTCGCGCTGTGCCAGCTGCGATGGCGGCTTCTATCGCGGCAAGGACGTTGCGGTGGTTGGCGGCGGGGACGCGGCGGTGACCGAGGCGCTGGTGCTCGCGAAGATGAGCAAACGCGTGATCATGATCTGCCGCAGCCCGCTCAAAGCCAAGCGGGAATATATCGATCGGCTCGTGTCCAAGGACAATGTCGAGTTCGTCTGGGACAGCGAAGTCGAAGAAATCCTGGGCGACGGTGGAGTCAGCGGATTGCGGCTCCGTAACGTGCGCGATGGTTCGATTTCCACGATTGAATGCTTTGGTGTGTTCCCATTTGTCGGGGTTGCTCCGAACACGGATTTTCTGCCGGCCTCGCTGTTGGAGAAGAGCGGACATGTGCGGACGATCGACCGCTTCGGAACAGCCGATC
>CAMLKX010000209.1 GCA_946480515.1 uncultured Sphingomonadaceae bacterium
CTGACGGGGGTGGCGGTGACGCTGCTCGTCTGGGCGTGGCGCAAGCGCGCGCCGACTCGCTCGCGCAGCTGGACAAGGTTGCGGCGGCTGGGCCCGTCGGCGCCTATCTTCCCGAGCAGCGCGCCTTGATCCTTGCGCGACATGGCAGGACAGCCGACGCCAAGATTTTCGCCGATCGCGCGGTCCAGCTTGCCGGCAACCGCGCTACACGTGTCCGGATCATCCTTGCAGCGAGCCTCGCGAAGGCTGGTGACCGCGCCGCGGCAGAGTCCCTGCTGACCGGCCGGGAGGTTCCGATCACCCTTGCCCGGCAGCGGCTCCAGCAAGGTAAGAACATCGGCGAGGTGATCGACACTCCTGCCGAAGGGTTCGCGGAATTGCTGCTGGCCTTGGCCATCGAGCTCAATCGCGGCGATACAGATCTGCCGATTGTGCTCGCCCGCATCGCAAGCTTTGCCGCACCGGAGAACCAGGAAGCTGCAATCATGCTCGGCATGTTCCTTGGAGCGGATGGGCGATTCGACGCGGCCACAGCGATCTTCCAGTCAGTCCCAGAGAGCGCCGTGTTCGCTGGCAAGGCGCGAGATGGCCTTGCGACGACCTTGTTGCGGGCAGGCCGCAACGCCGAGGCACTTGCTCTTGCAGGGGCAGCGACCAACTCTCGCAATGCGACGGCGGATGATTGGACCCGCCTGGCCAACGTGCTCGACGACCTCAAGCGCCACGCGGAGGCGGGCGATGCAATGGGTCGAGCAATCGCACTGGTCGAGGCCGGCGGACCGGGCGCCGACCTGTGGCTGCTGCACCTGCTGCGCGGCGGCGCCTACGAACAGGCGGGTCGATGGCCGGAAGCGAAGGCGCAATTGCTGAAGGCCTATGCGCTCGCTCCCCGGCAGCCGTTGGTGCTCAATCATCTCGGCTATGCGCAGCTGGAGCGGGGAGAAAATCTCGCCGAGGCCGAGCGATTGATTGCGCTCGCCAGCGAGATCGCCCCGCAAGACGCGGCAATTACCGATTCCGTTGGCTGGTCGCAGTTCAAGATGGGCAAGGTGAACTCGGCCATCGAAACTTTGCAGCGCGCGGCTTCGATGGCGGTGGGTCAAGCCGAAATCCATGAGCATCTCGGCGATGCGCTGTACACCGCCGGGCGCCGTTATGAGGCCCGTTTCGCCTGGCGTGCCGCGCTGGTCACGGCGGAGGAGGATGTCGCGAACCGGATCAAGGCGAAGATCGAGCAGGGCCTGACGGTCGCCAACGCTGCCCCTTGATCCGCTTGCGTGAACCCGCGCCGGCCAAGCTGAATCTGGCGCTCCATGTCCGTGGCCGCCTCGCCGACGGGAGGCATCGGCTCGAAACCCTGTTTGCATTCTGCACAGACGGCGATTGGCTGAGCGGTGAAGTCTCCGACGAACTGACGCTCACGCTCGCCGGTCCGTTCGGTGATGATCTCGATGGCGGCGAGGAGAACCTCGTCATGAAGGCGGCGCGAGCCTTGAGGCAGCGGTCCGGGGTTGCTGCGGGCGCAACGCTGGAACTCGAAAAACGTCTGCCGGTGGCGTCCGGGATTGGCGGTGGATCGGCCGATGCCGCCGCCGCGCTTCGCTTGCTGACGTCATTATGGCGCATCGATCCTGGCCATGCTGCCACGGTTGCGCCCGACCTGGGTTCGGATGTTCCCGCTTGTCTGCTGAGCCTGACGGCGCGCGGGGAAGGAGCGGGTGACCAACTGGTCGTGATCGACGAGCCGACGATCTCCGGCACACCGGTCCTGCTGGTCAATCCGCGGGTCGCGCTCACGACTGGACAGGTGTTCGCAGGGTGGGACGGGGTTGATCGCGGTCGGTTGGAGAATTGGCGCGCCGGCCGCAACGATCTTCAAGCCGCCGCGATCGTGCAAGTGCCCCAAATCGCAGCCGTTTTGGATTGGCTAGAGCGTCGGGACGGAGCGGAGTTTGTCCGCATGTCCGGGTCGGGAGCAACCTGCTTCGCCTTGTTCGCTGATGACGCCCGGCGCGATGCGGCCGCCGCCACCGTGCCACCGGAATGGTGGCATCTGGCGACCTGGCTGCGGTAAGCTCGGCCATGCGTCCGATCCTCACGGCTGCTCAGATGCGCTCCGCCGAGCAGGCGGCAATCGACGCTGGAATGCCAGTCGACCTGCTGATGGAGCGCGCGGGATCCGCCTTGGCGGAAGCCGCGGTGCGTTTCGCCGGCGAGCTGCCGTCCCTCATCTTGTGCGGCCCCGGCAACAATGGCGGCGATGGTTATGTCGCCGCACGGCATCTTGCTGACCGTGGGATCCCGGTGCGGGTGGCGGCGCTGGCCGAACCCATCACAGATGTCTCCAAGCGGGCGAGAGGAGGGTGGTCGGGACCAGTTGAGTCGTTGCAGGACTGCCAGCCAGCACCGCTCCTGATCGATTGTCTGTTTGGAACCGGCCTTAAGCACGGACTGAAACCCTCTGTTTTTACGCGACTATGTGAACTCGCACAGGCCGCTCGCTGGGTCATCGCCTGTGACCTGCCAAGCGGGGTTGCAAGCGATGATGGTCAGCTGCTTTCTGAGGTTCCGCAATGCGCGATGACGGTGACGTTTGGAGCGTTGAAGCCGGCGCACCGGCTGATGCCGGCAATGGCTCGATCCGGCCGCGTGGTTCTCGCCGACATCGGCTTGGCTGCGCCCAGCCAGTGGCAGGAGATTGGCAGGCCTTACCTCCCTCCGCTCGACCCAACCGGGCATAAATATAATCGCGGACTGGTGGTCGCTGTCGGCGGGGACATGCCGGGTGCGATCGCCCTTGCCGCGACGGCCGCGGCGAGGGCCGGGGCCGGTTATGTCCGGCTTTGCGCCGGAACTCACCTCGATGCCGTGCCGGCCAGTGTGGTCCAGGGTCAGGCGAGCATCTTCGCTGATCCGCGCGTTGGCGCGATCCTGATCGGTCCTGGACTGGGCGGGGCGACGGAACTGCTCGAGGAGGTGCTGAACTCGGGCCGTCCGCTCGTGATTGACGCCGATGCGCTTGCCGCCGTCAGTTCGGTCGAGCGGCTCCTCTCGGTCGACGCCATCTTAACGCCGCACGAGGGGGAATTTGAGCGGCTGTTCGGGCGACTGCCGGGGTCGAAATCCGAGCGAGCACTCGCCGCGGCGGTTTCGAGCGGTTCAGTCCTCGTCCTGAAAGGTCCGGATACCATCGTCGCGTCACCGGACGGGCAGGTCGCTTTCGCTCCGCCGGCTCCGTCGTGGCTCGCAACGGCGGGGACGGGAGATGTGCTTGCCGGGATGATCGCTGCACTGCGAGCGCGCGGGATGAGCGCTTTCGATGCGGCGTGCGCGGGAGTGTGGCTGCATGGGCGGGCCGCCGAGGCTGCCGGACCTCAGATGATCGCGGACGACCTTGCCAAGTCCATTCCGGACGCTCTTCGCCTGGCCCGATGAGCGATCCCGTCGTCCGAATTGCGGCGCGTGGCGATGGAGTGACCGCGAGTGGCGCTTACGTGCCCTTCGGGGTTCCCGGGGATGTGTTGCGTGAAGATGGCACGCTTCAGCGCGGCTCTGGCTACCAGTCGCCGCCATGCCGTCACTTTTCTGAATGCGGCGGCTGCCAACTCCAACATGTCGTGGA
>CAMLKX010000210.1 GCA_946480515.1 uncultured Sphingomonadaceae bacterium
GGATGCGCGTTGCCGAGGCGGTGCGGCACTCTGCCCGAGACCAGGTAGTTCATCGCCTGGTTGGCGAGCGTGCCGGTCATCACGTCGAACAGCGCCATGTCGATGAGCTGGCCCTGGCCAAGTGGAAGAAGCTCGGCCTCGACTACACACTCGCCGATACGCAGCCGCCCGCGCCGGCTTTGGTGGCACGGCGATCGAAGCCTTGGGAGAGGGTGCGGGAGCAGCTCGGGCGGCCGTGCGTTTGCTGACCCAGTAGACAGGTGCTAGTCGGAACGGGCGTCTCGCGGGTTGCTCCCCCGGGGCACGATGATTGGAAGGACGACCCCAATGGGTAAGGGATCGACAGCTGATGGCCGTTACAAGGTCGTCTGGCCGGTTGCCGAGCGAAGGCTCAAGTCACGCCCGCTGGCAAAGCGGCTCGACACGCTGAATGGCAAGACTGTTGCTCAGCTGTGGGATTATCTGTTTGCCGGCGATGAGGTTTTCGCAGCTCTCGAAGAAAAGCTGCGCGAGCGCTACCCGGACGTGAAATTCGTCAGCTGGCGGGAGTTTGGCTCCACGCACGCGGTGAACGAGAAGGAGTTGCTGGCCTCGCTGCCGCAACGGTTCAAGGAATTGGGAGTAGACGCCGCCATCTCATCGATGGCGTGCTGAGGCAGTTGCACGCCCGCCGTGTTGCGGGCAAGTGAAGCGTGCGAACGGGCCGGATACCCCACTTCATCGCTGATTTGTGACGGTTTCCTGAAGCAGGCGGCCGCGACTTCTGTCGGCCTCGGCATGCCCAATCTGCCAGTCGCGACCATCGTTGGCCACCCCGGTACGCAGAGCGTCGAGGAGGTGCGGGCAAATGCCGCCCGCGTGACCGCCGAAGAGGTGATCCGTAATCTGCTGGATCAGCCTGACGACATCAATCTGCCGGACGAGCCGGGCTCGCGTGACATCGTGCTCGAGGGCAGCTTCGAGGAGGTGAACGCCTATTTCTATGACCAGGAGTGGAGCGATGGCCTTCCGATCGTTCCGCCCACGGTCGAAAAGGTCGAGGAGTTTCTGAGCTTTACCGATCGCGATCCCGACGAAGTGCTGGGGATCGTTTTGCCGGCGAGCCGAGCGGTCAGCATCTGGTCGATCGCCGTGAATGGCGTGATGGCCGGCTGCCGGCCCGAATATATGCCGATCCTGGTTGCTCTGGGCGAGGCGATGGCCGACCCGAACTATGGTGTGGAGCATAGCGGCAATACGCCGGGTTCGGACACGCTGATCATTCTTAATGGTCCGATCATCAAGGAACTCGGCTTCAACTATGAGCAGGGGGTGCTTCGGGACGGCTTCCGGCCGAATACCTCAGTCGGCCGCTTCTGGCGCCTGATGCTGCGCAATGTTGCGGGCTTTCTCCTGCACAAGACGGACAAAGGCGCATTCGGCAACACCTTCCGGGTTGTCCTGGCAGAGAATGAAGATGCGCTGGCCAAGATCGGCTGGCCGCCGAACAGCGCCGACATGGGCTTTGCCGCCGGTGACAACACGGTGACAATCACGCGCATGACCGGTGGCGATGTCATCCTCTCGGTGACCGGCCATACGCCTGAGCTTATGATGCCCTATCTTGCCGACGGGGTGGCAAAGGAGACCGGTTGGGAGATCATCTTCACCGTTGGCGGCTTTGCCTATGGCGCGCTTCGTCCGGCGCTAGTGCTCAGCCCGATCCTGGCCGAGGCGATTGCCGCTGCCGGCTGGACCAAGGATGATGTCAAGCGAGCACTGTTCGAGCAGGCGCGGATGCCGGCCTGGCGAGTGGAAGCGTTAACCGATAAATGGGCGGATTTCCCGATCGGTTCACTGAAATATCAGGTCAATATCGGCAGGCTGCCGCCAGTCTTCGCCGAATCCGACGATCCCGACCGGCTGGTCCCGATCGTCGTGTCGCCCGACGACTTCATGATCCTGGTCTCGGGCGATCCGGGCCGGACCAACGCCTACGCCTTCGCCCATAATGGGTCGCTCGGGTTCCCGACTGCCAAGAAGATTCAGCTTCCCGAGGATTGGGCGAAGAGAATTCCGAAGCTGCGCCAGTGAGCTGCGCTAGGCGGTGATCTCTGTCGAGCGAATCTGGTAGGTGAAGTTTGCCGCGTCCAGACAGGCCGCCACGCTGTCGGATGTCATGGTGCAGGCATACATCAGGAAATTATAGTTCGGCGGCAGTGGTGCGCGCGCCAGCTTGATCCCGGTCGCGGAGTTGTACCCGGCCCAATTCGCTTCCGAAGAGCCGAATAGGGTATCGGCGAGCTGCTTGATTTGTGGACTGTCCACGGGCAGCTTTTCTTCCAGAACCGCCTTGCGGACGTCCGCCGGATCGACAGCCAGCCAGCCCGATCCATCGACATAGACTTCTGCGCGGCAGTGCTGCGCGCTGGTGACGTCGCCCTTTCGGCCAAGCGATTTGAAGCGCTTCGATTCGGCGAGGCGCAGCCCATAGACCTCTCGTGCCGGCAGACCGGCGGCGCGGCAGAGCGACACCATGAGCCCATTAATATCGACGCACTTCCCGCCGAAGCTCTGTTTGCGCAACATCGCCTCAACGTCGCCCGTGCCGCAGCCGGCGATGGACGAATCTCGCCAGGTTTTGGCAACGACCCAATCGTAAATCGCTCGAGCCTTGGCTTGGGGTTCGCGCAGCTCTCCGACAATCTCGGAAGCCTGCTTTCGCGCGAGGGGCCCCGGGGCGAGAGTAGCGGAGGTGGACCAGAACTTCTGTTCCTTTGATGTTGCATGCACGCCTTTATCCGCGGGCGAACGGTCGCGGACCGCGACGCGCTGGACGAGCTTGAGCTGGCGAGGCCTTTCGCCCTCCCGCCAGCGTGCATGCAGCACGGGTGCGCCGAACACCGGATCATGGTCGATGCGCACGGACGCGTGCGCTGCCTCCCAGTTGGTCGCGACCGCCCGCTGCTGATCGGCGACCGACTGGAACATCGGCAACCATAGTTGCGCGGCCTTCTGCTTCTCGGCGAGATCGACGGAGGTCGTGACCTCGAACAGCCTGAAACCCGGTTGAGAGACAAGCTCCGCCGCTCGGGCAGGGCAAGTTCCAGCGACGATCATCGCACCGGTCGCGCCCAGACCACCTTGTATGAATCCGCGCCGGTCCGTCATCGTCCGTCTCCCATATTGTGTTGGCGGAAGCGCATGGGAATCGAACCCACCGTTCGCTATTCGCGAGCCACTGGTTTTGAAGACCAGGGAAGTCACCAGACTTCAATCGCTTCCGTCGCTCAGTCGCTACCCAATCTCTACTGAAGCCACGCCGTCTTGCAACTCGCCGATGATGTTCGCTCGGGCGAATCCGCCGGCGCGCAGCAGGGTCAATACGGTTTCCGCTTGGCCCGGATGGACCGCCACCAGCAATCCGCCGCTTGTCTGGGGATCGCACAATAAATCCCGCTGCCACTCGTCCAGCGCCGAGTTTGCCTCAACCTCGCCGCCATAGCTTTGCCAGTTGCGAACGGCGGCACCCGTTCGATAGCCATCCTGGGCCAGCTGAGCGACCCGCGGGAGGAGCGGCACGGCCTCAACATCGATCCGCGCGCGGAGGTTGGAGCCGCGGCAGACCTCGAGCGTGTG
>CAMLKX010000211.1 GCA_946480515.1 uncultured Sphingomonadaceae bacterium
TCTGCAGCAGTTCGTTGAAAGCGAGCCTTTTGTTGGCGACAGGGAAGTTGAGAAGAACTCGCCCCAGCTGGATTTCCTCATGAATTAGCCAGCCAAACAGACGGTGGAAGGATGCCAAGCCGAACATGATGACCAGCATGTCTCCGACCCGGCGACCCTTGACTCCGGTGTCGAGCAAGAGGGTGGCGACATCCTCCTCCACCACCAGCTCGAGGTGGCCACGGCCATCGTGCGCCATCAGCTGAAATTGCCCACCAACCTGGATCACGGTCCTGAGGTCGGGACAGGCCAGCATTGCAAGGCACATCAACCGGAAATGTCGCACCGGGTGCGGCCGCAGCGCCTCTCTTCTGCACGCGTGATAATGAAAGGCCAACACGCATTCCTGCGCCAGACGGGCGAAGGTGTCGCGCTGAACCTCGGCCATAACTCCATCCGCGATCTGCCTGCGCCGGCCCGAAAGACCGGCGGTCGCGAGCGCGCGGCCGGCATCGCCCCCGATCGCGTCAAGTTCGTCCAGTAGGACTTTGACGGCATCCGCAGGAACGGTGAGCCGCCGCGTCTGTGCGCGTAGAGCCCTACTCATCCGTGTCCACCACTGGCCATGGGCATCTTCAACCCCCCTTTTGGATATTTCTGCACTCCTCCGCTGCTCATCTCAAGTGGAAGATCGGCATGCACAAAGGCTGCCATCCGTTCAAACGTGGCTCCAAGGGAGGGGATAATATGATGCGCATCGCGCTGTGCCGCGCCAGTTCAGCTGCTCTTGCCTTGACGTTCTGCTCGCAGGCGGCCGCCCAACCTGAGCAAGATAGAGAAGGTCCTCTTGAGGAGATTGTCGTCACTGCTCAGAAGCGGACCGAAAACCTGCAGGATACGCCGTTGGCGGTGAGCGCAGTCACGAGCGAAACCATCGAGCAGCGCGGAATTTCCGACATCTCAAGCCTGACGTCCATCGCCCCTAATCTCGTTGTCGGAATGACCGGAGCGGGAACCGCCAACGTCGCCATGTTCATCCGCGGAATTGGCGAGGCTGACACCGTCCTGACCGCCGACACCCCAGTTGGGATCTACGTCGATGGTGTTGTTTTGGGCCGAACGTCCGGAGCGATTTTCGACCTTGTCGATCTCGAGCGCATTGAAGTGCTGCGTGGTCCACAGGGCACTCTCTATGGACGCAACACAACAGGCGGAGCAGTGAATCTGATCTCGAAGAAACCGGGGGATCGCTTTGGAGCCGAACAGCTATTTTCCTACGGCCGTTTCGATCTGCTCCAGTCAAAAACCACAATCGACACGGGTGAGTGGGGCAGTTCCGGCATTCGCGCGCGAGCGACTTATTTGCATAAGCAGCGCGACGGATACGTCGATAACCTGCTGCGGTCCGACAGTGGCGACCCAGGCGCCTACAATATCGACGCGTTTCGTGTGGCGTTCGGCTACGGCAAGGGGGGGGCGCTGCGCCTCGACTATGCGATCGCCGCGGGGTGAGCATACCTGCCCAGCTGATCACCGCGCGCCCTGACATTCTCGCCTATCTCAACGCATCACCGGCGCTCGGCGGCGAAGCCCCGCAAATTTCCCGCAGCCGGCGATCAAGCCAGCGAGCCGACACGGACGGACCAGTCAGGGACAAGATCACCGGACACAATCTCGTAGCCGAGTTCGATATTTCCGACAATCTAACCCTGCGTTCCCTCACCGGATACCGGACATGGAAGAACACAGTTGTCAGCGATCAGGATGGCAACGGCGGACTGGTCGGGCTGGTGGTCGACCCGGGCATCCTTGCAGGGGGGCCTTTCATTCCGCTCGGCGTCCAGCCGGTTAGCCTGTTCAACCTGACCTTCGACCGGCGTCAGAAGCAGTTCTCGCAAGAGTTTAACTTGCTCGGCAAACTTGGTCCCGCCGTCGAGTTCGTCCTCGGCGCCTACTATTTCCGTGAAGTCGTCCATGATGCCAACCCGACGTTCTTCACGCTAATCATTCCCGCGGGCGGGCCGATCGAGGCAGCGCCCGGGGTGCTCGTCGAATCAATTGGCGTCAACCTCGCAACGAATAATATCTATCGCCACGAGTCGCGCTCCCGCGCTCTTTTCGGGCAGGTCACCGGGCAGCTGACCGACCGGCTGCGCCTAACCGGAGGGTTGCGCTATACGCGCGATGAGAAGCAACTCGATCAATCCATCCCGTTCAATCGCGAGCTTAACCGAAGCTTCGATAATGTCAGTTGGGCGGTTTCGGCCGATTATGAACTCGCCGACGAAACAATGGTTTCGATCCGGAGAAACTCATCTCGTACGAGATCGGCGTGAAGTCCGAGCTGTTCAACCGCCGCCTCCGCCTGAACACCACGCTGTTCTATACCGACCTAAAGGACATTCAGCGCTCGCAGTTCCTTGCCGGTTCCGGTGGAACCGTTTCGACCGTCGTGAATGCAGGTCGCGCTAAGTACCTCGGCGTTGAGGTCGAAGCCGCGGCTGCGGTGACGGATGAGCTTAGCCTTACGGCCAACGTCGGTTACATTGATCGCAAGTTTAAGGAGTTCGACCTGCTGGACCCAGCAACGGACGAACTCGTCGACATCGCCGATAACGCGCGCTTCGCGGGCTCCGCCGGCACGACCCTGGCGGCGGGGGCGGAATACCGCAAGCCGCTCTCGTTCGGCGAATTCGCCGCAAGGCTCGACTATTCTTATCGCACACGCGTTTATTACACGACTACGCAGGTGATCAATCCGTTCCACGAAGACATCTCTGACGGTCCTGTCGGCCTCCTCGACGCACGCGTGGGACTGTCGGAAATCGACCTGATGGGCGGGAAGATTGGAGTCGCCGCCTGGGTGAAAAATTTGACAAACCAATCGCACCAGCTGTGGGGCGTCGACTTTGGCGCGCTCGGCTTTGCCTATGTGAATTACGCCGAGCCCCGCACCTGGGGCATCGATGTCAGGATTTCCTACTGATGAGCTCCCGTCCCGGTGCGGAGGCTTCCGCGAGCGACTACTTTGCTCTGCTCAACCTGCTCTATGCCTACAGCGATGCGGTCGATGCCGGGGACTTCGACCGGCTGGATTCGATGTTTCGGGTTGCAGATGTCTACATGCCGGGTTCCGATGAAGCGGACGTTCGGGCCGGTCAGGGCGGTTTTGGACAGCTTCTGCGGTCGGCGGTGCAGGTGTATCCTCCCAGTCACACGCCCCGTACCCGGCATGTGTGCAGCAATGCCCAGATCTGGTTCGATGGACCGGATCGAGCCCGTAGCCGTAGCTATTTCACTGTCTTCCAGGAAACGGCACCTCAACGCCTCGAGGTGATCTTCATCGGCACCTACGATGACCGGTTCTCCCGGGTTGGTGGGACATGGATGTTCGTCGAACGGCGTGAAGGGGTGACCGGCGCCGGCAATGCAGCGGCCCATCTCAAATCTTCAGTCGACGTGCCGCGCGACCACCAAACTCTGACGTAGGAACAACTCGGTGCAGGCAGCGCTTCCGTCTCTTTTGAAACCCGGTCGGATCGGCCCGATGACACTGCGGAACAGGCTGCTGCTGACCGCAATGGGCACCGGCTACGCGGAGGAGGACGGAAGCTGTGGCGAACGCATCCTCG
>CAMLKX010000212.1 GCA_946480515.1 uncultured Sphingomonadaceae bacterium
GTGGGCGCCGCCCGCGACGAGGCCGGCAAAGTGCGCCATGTCGACCATCAGATAAGCGCCGACCTCGTCCGCGATCCGACGGAAGGCGGCGAAATCCCAGATGCGCGAATAGGCCGTGCCGCCGGCGATGATCAGCTTGGGCCGCTCACGCCGGGCGATGTCGGCGATTGCGTCCATGTCGAGCAGATGATCGTCCTGGCGTACCCCATAAGGAACGGGCCGGAACCATTTGCCTGACATGTTGACCGGGGAACCATGGGTGAGGTGTCCGCCGGCGTTGAGGTCAAGGCCCATGAAGGCGTCACCGGGCTGAAGCAGCGCCAGGAACACGGCCTGGTTCATCTGGCTGCCGCTGTTCGGCTGCACGTTGACGAATTCGGCCCCGAACAGCTGCTTGGCACGGTCGATCGCGAGCTGCTCGACGATGTCGACATATTCGCAGCCGCCGTAATAGCGCTTGCCCGGGTAGCCCTCGGCATATTTGTTGGTCAGCACCGAGCCTTGGGCCTCGAGCACAGCCTTGGACACGATATTCTCGGACGCGATCAGCTCGATCTTGTCGCGCTGGCGACCGAGCTCAAGGCCGATGGCTTCGGCAATCGCCGGGTCGGCGTCGGCGAGCGAGCGGGTGAAAAAACCAGCCGGCTTGATGTCGGGGAGGGTCGCTGCGGTGGCCATCAGTCGGAGTCCTGCAGGAGGGTGGAAAGCTGGTCGACACGGCGCTGGTGGCGGCCGCCAGCAAACGGCGTGTCAATGAAGGCGCTGACGCAATTGCGCGCCATGTCGATGCCGATAAGGCGAGCGCCAAGCGCGATGACATTGGCGTCATTATGCTCCCGCGCCAGCCGGGCCGACAGCGGATCGTCGACCCGTGCGCAGCGGCAGCTGGGATTGCGGTTGACTGCGATTGAGATGCCAATACCGGAGCCGCACACCGCAACCCCGACCTCGGCCCTGCCGCTCGCGATATGGTCCGCAAGCGCAGCTCCGAATTGCGGATAATCCACGCTCGCTTCGCTGTCGGTTCCAAGATCGGCGACATCATGGCCCGACTCGCGCAGCCAAGCGGCGAGCTCGGACTTCATGGCGAAGCCGGCGTGGTCGGACGCAATCGCGATGTGCATGGCGGAGCCACTAGGCGAAGTGGGACGGATTCGCCAGTGGCGCGGTCAGTTCTTGAACCATTTCTTCGCGGATTCACGACGATGAGGACAGCCGGGCCAGCAGCAGGGCCGCTTCTTGCCGGATAGAACATCGTCCTGAAGCCTGCGCAGGTGAGCATCCCTCGTCTCCTGCTTCTTCGGCGAGGTCATCCAGCATATCCACTCGTTCCGGGCGAGCGGCGTCAGTTTCTCCCAATTGGCGGAGAGAGCGGGATTGCAGTCGAGGACTGACTTGAGTTCCGGGGGCGTATCGTGCCGGAACTCCGGCGAGGCATCAGCCATCTGAAACTGGCTCAGGCGGCGAGCTTCATCTCAAGCCGATCCCACACCTCGACCAGCGCTCCGGTCAGCTCGTCCATCATCGCTTCGTCGTGATGAGGGCCGGGCGTGAAGCGAAGCCGCTCCGTGCCGCGCGGGACGGTGGGGAAATTGATCGGCTGAACATAGAGCCCATATTCGGCGAGCAGGATGTCGCTGATCCGTTTGGCCTTGGCCGGGCAACCGACCAGCAGCGGAACGATGTGCGTAACACTGTCCATCACCGGCAGACCGGCATCGGCGAACTTGCGCTTGAGCAGCGATGCGGCGGCCTGCTGTGCTTCCCGCTCGGTCGAGGACTGCTTGAGGTGGCGAACGCTCGCCAGCGCACCGGCGACCAGCACCGGCGACAGCGAGGTGGTGAAAATGAAGCCCGGAGCATAGCTGCGGATGCAATCGACGATCGTCTTGCTGGCGGCGATATATCCGCCCATCACCCCAAACGCCTTGCCGAGCGTGCCTTCGATGATCGTCAGCCGGCCGGCAACCCCATCGCGCTCGGAAATTCCGCCGCCATGCTCGCCATACATGCCGACCGCGTGAACCTCATCGAGATAGGTCAGCGCCTCATATTTGTCGGCCAGGTCGCAGATCGCGGCGATCGGAGCGACATCGCCATCCATCGAGTACACGCTCTCGAACGCGATCAGCTTCGGCGTCTCGGGATCCTCGGCGGCGAGCAGCTCTTCGAGATGGGCAAGGTCGTTGTGGCGGAACACCCGCTTCTCGCAGCCGGAATTGCGAATTCCCGCGATCATCGACGCATGATTGAGCGAGTCCGAGAAGATCACACACCCGGGCAGAAGCTTGCCCAACGTCGACAGCGCCGCCTCGTTCGAAACATAGCCGGAGGTGAACAGAAGCGCCGAGTCCTTGCCGTGAAGCGCGGCGAGTTCAGCCTCCAGATCGACATGATAATGGGTGTTGCCGCCGATGTTGCGGGTTCCGCCCGAGCCGGCGCCGACATCATGCAGTGCTTCTTCCATCGCCGACACCACGGCCGAGTGCTGGCCCATGCCGAGATAATCGTTCGAGCACCACACGGTGATCGGCTTCGGTCCATTATGACCGGCGAAGCAGCGCGCGTTGGGGTAGGCACCCTTGGTGCGAAGGATATCGATGAAGACCCGGTACCGCCCCTCGTCATGAAGGCGGTCGATGGCAGCCTTGAAAATGCGATCGTAATCCAAGTGGCGCAGTCCTTCGCTTCGCGCGCCACTTACTGTGGACCGAAGCATTTTTCCAGTGGTTCAAAGGATTACCACTTGCGTCAGCCCATATCTAGCCAGCGCATCGCGGAGGATCGGGTCGGGCGCCGACCCGGTGAATAGTGTCACGCCGTCGCCCGGATGGGCTGGCCAGGTCTGATCGCGCGTGAGGTAAGCAATGCGCCGGGCGATTCCGGGGCCACCGTCAATGAATGCCACTGCGGGGATAGCGGCCGCAAGCTCATCATGGAGCAACGGAAAATGAGTGCAGGCAAGCACGACCGTATCCATCCGGACCCCGTCGCCATGGTCGAGCAGCGGCAGCACGGCGTCCCGGATGGCGGCTGCATCGATCTCCTCACCACGGAGCTTGGCCTCGGCGAGCTCGACCAGTGCGGGCGAGCCGTGACGGATCAGTCGGCAGTCAGCGGCGAAGCGCTCGCCAAGATCGTCGACATAGCGTTGGCGGACGGTGGCCTCTGTGCCAAGCACGCCGATCACCCGGCTCTTCGACATCTCCGCGGCGGGCTTGATCGCCGGCACCGTGCCGACGACCGGAAGATCGAGCGCGGCGCGCACATGGTCGAGCGCGATGGTCGAGGCCGTGTTGCAGGCGATCACCGCGAGACGCGGATGGAAGCGTTCCACCAGCCGGCCGAGCAGTGCTGGAACCCGCGCCGCGATCTCGGCTTCGGTCCGGGTGCCGTAAGGGAAAGCCGCATTATCGGCGGCATAGACGATCGGCGCGGTCGGCAGCAGGCGAAGCGTCGGCTCGAGCACCGACAGGCCACCGACGCCGGAATCGAAAAAGAGAATGGGCGATTTCGCATCCATTGCTGTCGCGCTTTGCACGCGAACTTTGCGGGCGCAATTGCAGGCGGG
>CAMLKX010000213.1 GCA_946480515.1 uncultured Sphingomonadaceae bacterium
GTCGCGGAAATATTCGCCCATGGTGCAGCCGGTGTAGGGCGCGAGATATTGCAGCGGTGCCGGTTCGGAAGCCGTCGCGGCGACGACAATGGAATATTCCATCGCGCCATTTTCTTCGAGCTGGCGGACGATCTGGGCGACGGTCGAACGCTTTTGCCCAACGGCGACATAGATGCAGTAGAGCTTCTGGCTCTCGTCGGTGCCCGCGTTGGCCTGCTTCTGATTGATGAAGGTATCGATCGCGACGGCGGTCTTGCCGGTCTGGCGGTCGCCGATGATCAGCTCGCGCTGGCCGCGGCCCACCGGGACCAGCGCGTCGAGCGCCTTGAGACCGGTTTGGACCGGCTCATGAACTGACTTGCGCGGAATGATGCCGGGAGCCTTGACTTCGACGCGACGGCGTTCTGCGCCCTCGATCGGTCCCTTGCCGTCGATCGGATTGCCGAGCGCGTCGACGACGCGGCCGAGCAGTCCCTTGCCGATCGGAACGTCGACGATTGAGCCGGTGCGGCGAACGGTCGACGCTTCGCGGATTTCCGAGTCCGCGCCGAAGATCACGACGCCGACATTGTCCGCCTCGAGGTTCAGCGCCATGCCCTTGGTGCCATTATCGAATTCGACCATCTCGCCGGCCTGGACATTGTCCAGGCCGTGGATGCGGGCGATTCCGTCACCGACCGACAGCACGCTGCCGACTTCGGAGACCTGCGCATCGGCGTCGAAGTTCGCGATCTGGTCGCGGATGACGCGGGAAATTTCAGCGGCGCGGATGTCCATGTTCAGCCTTTCATCGAAGCCATTTTGCGCGGGTTAGCCCCGCATCGCGTGAGCGAGTGTGTTGAGTTTGGTGCGGATTGACGCGTCGATCATCTGGCTTCCAAGCCGGACGACGATGCCGCCGAGGATCGAAGGGTCAACGCGGGCTTCGATCGCAACGTCGCGGCCGGCCCGCGTACGGAGCTGCTGCTTCAGCGCGGCGACCTGATCATCATTGAGCGGGTGAGCGCTCACGACTTCCGCGGTCGTCTCTCCGCGATGTTCCGCTGCAAGGCGATCGAAGTCGCGGATCACAGTCTTGAGCTGCGACAGGCGGCCGTTGCGAGCGAGCACGCCGATCATGTTGGTGGTGAGCGGATCGAGATTGAGCGACTGGGCTGTCGCGGATACCGCCTTGAGCGCATCGTCACGGCTGACGAGCGGGCTGGTGGTCAGCGCCGCGAAGTCAGGGGAGTCCTGCAGGGCCTGGCGAAGGATCGCGAGGCTGCCTGAGACCGCTTCAATCTGCCGCTCATCGCGAGCAAGATCAAAAAGCGCAGAAGCGTATCGCCCTGCTAAGCTGGCCCGAATGCCGCCGGATGTCTCCACGCGCCGAAAGCTCCGAAAAGGAATATTGCCCCATGCGAAATGGAGCCTCCGCGATCAGAGAAGACCCGGCGCCCCGATGGGTTGGCGGGCCCGTAGCAGGGGGTTTGGCGCGATGCAAGGCGGTGGTTCACACGCGTCTTTCGCAGGCCCTGTGGTTCGCCTCCCACCGTGCTATGGGAGTTCATGCATTCCATCGATCAGGATGTCCCTCACGACCGCTCCGGAGCTGAAGACAGCGGGACGATCATCCGTTGGACGATCGGGCGGAGCCGCTTCGGCCCCCTCCTGATCGCCGCCAGCGCGGCCGGAATTTGCCGGCTAACGTTCGACGAAGGGCAAGAGGACCTCCGGCGTTGCTTTGCAGGAGCGACTCTCGTGAGGGATGACAGCATGGCGGGCCTGGCGGACGCCGCCATCGCAGCAGTGAACGACCCCTCGACGGTTGCCGATCTGCCGCTAGACCTTCGCGGAACGTATGGGCGGAGCTTCGCAGAATCCCGGCGGGTGAGACCCGTAGCTATGCGGAACTGGCCGCAGCGGTTGGTCAACCCGGCGCGGTGCGGGCGGTCGGTTCGGCCAATGGAGCAAACCCGGTCGCCGTGCTGGTTCCCTGCCACCGGGTGATCCGCTCTGACGGTACCCTTGGAGGCTATGCGGGAGGCCTGGATCGCAAGCGTGAGTTGCTCGCTGTTGAAGGAGCGCTGAATCAGCTCTTATGACGTTCCCTCGGCCGTTGCCTTAACCTCACTTTCGCCGCCGCTCTCCAATACCCGTCGTGCTTCTGTGAGCTGACCTCTGTCGATGTGCTTGATGGCCGTTCGTGCGGCTTCCGCCAGCGCATCGCCATGCGGGTCGAATGCGACCGGGATCAGTCGCTGGCGAGCCTCCTTGCCCTTGCCGCTTCTCAGATATTGGATTGCTGACTCGATCCTCAAACCTTCATCCTGAGGCGCGAGATCGGATGCATAGTGTAAAGCGGCAATCGCATTGGTCGTAGGTGCAATCCCTTGTTGCTGATAGCTGCGGTGGAAGAGCATCAACGGCTCAGGGTCTTCGGGGTCGATCTTGTTTGCGGCGATGAACCACTTGCGGGCCTGATCGAACAGCGCGTCGATTTGGCCGACAGCAGCGCGCTCGGCCAGCGCCCGGCCTTTGAACAACATCGCGTCAACGTTTCGCGGATCGGTTTTGAGAGCGCGATCGGCGGCCACTTCCGCCGCTTCCACATGGCCAGCATCGATCTCAGCTTCGGCCAAGGTGATTTCGACCAACGGGTCGCCCGGATACTGAGCCGCGACCTTGCGGACTTTCACGGCTAGCGCTTCAGCGGTTTTAGCAGTCACGCCGTGTTTCGATTCCATCCGCAGCGGCATGATCGCGGCGCCCCCGGCCGTGAGTTCACTCACCTCAATCCTTCCAATGCTCAGCATCGATGCAGGGATCGCGATTACTCTCACACGGCGGCGTTCGAGATAGGAGTCGAGATCCTTGCGAAGCTTGTCGAGGTCGCCGAAGGCCGCTCGTGCAGACTCGAGCGGTGGCGTTCCCTTCGCCATGTTCGTCAGATAGGCTTGAAGCTGTCCGCTGCGGGATGCTTCGAACGTCAAATAATGGGTCATGAGCCAGCCACGACCATAAATGGACTCCCGGGCTTCATTCCTGAGTTGCCCATAATCTCCGGTGAGCAGGCGCTCGAGCGGGATAGGGGTGGTGGTGAACAGCCCAACGGCACGATGTTGGGCGGAATTCCCAGAGTCACGGAGCCGTCACGCTCCACCTTCGCTGTCGACATGAACTCGGCAAATCCTTCGGACAGCCACTCAGGAACCGGCGTGGCCAAGTTCTGGAACATCAGATGGTGGGCATACTCGTGAAAAAAGATGGCTTCGGCACTCAGGTCCAGTTCTCCGGTCCCTGCCGAGCGTGGGACAAACGCGATCGAGCCTGAGGCACGGCCTTGATACATGCCAGCAACCCAGCCGGTCTTGTCCTGAACCAGCCGTCGCAACGCTGATTGACTGGAAACCACAAATAGAGTGAGCCGATTGCCATCGCTTTTCGGCATTTCGGGACTGTTGCGAGCGACCCGCACCGCCTTGTCGAATTTCTCAAGCTTGGTCGCGAATTCCTGAAGCCGCGCGGCCGGCATGTCAGCGTAGATCAGGAAATGCGGGCTGCTGGCCTGGTGCC
>CAMLKX010000214.1 GCA_946480515.1 uncultured Sphingomonadaceae bacterium
CTCTTCGAGAGTTGCTGCCGTACCGGCATGACTGAGGTCATGACGTCACGCTCAAATCGTTGATTTTGAACGATAGATTGTGCTGTATTGGGCATTGAGGCCCTTTCGCCTATATGGTCGGCCATGTCCGCTATTCGTCCTTGGCGCACGATCGATCGCCGCCGCTCCCGTCAGATCATGGTTGGCAATGTTGCCGTGGGCGGCGACGCGCCGGTCACCGTTCAGACGATGACGAACACGCCGACTGCCGACGCGGCGGCGACCATCGCCCAGATCCGCCGCTGCGAGGAAGCAGGCGCCGATATCATCCGCGTGTCCTGCCCTGACCAGGAGAGCACTGCCGCCCTACGCACGATCGTCCGCGAGGCTACGGTTCCGATCGTTGCCGACATCCACTTCCATTACAAACGCGCGCTTGAGGCCGCCGACGCCGGAGCCGCCTGTCTGCGGATCAACCCGGGCAACATCGGCTCGGCCGAGCGGGTCCGGGAAGTGATCTCCGCAGCCAGGGGGAATGGCTGCGCCATCCGCATTGGGGTAAATGCCGGCAGCCTTGAGAAGGACTTGCTGGAGAAATATGGCGAGCCCTGTCCCGACGCTCTGGTCGAAAGTGCGCTCGACCACATCCGGATCCTCGAGGACCATGGCTTCCGCGACTATAAGGTGGCGGTGAAGGCCAGCGACGTCTTTCTGGCGGTCGCCGCCTACCAACAACTCGCAGCCGAGGTCGATTGCCCCCTCCACCTCGGCATTACCGAGGCCGGCGGACTGACCGGAGGAACGGTGAAGTCGGCGATCGGGATCGGCTCTCTGCTGTGGGCGGGCATCGGCGACACGATTCGAGTCTCGCTATCGGCAGAGCCGGAGGAAGAGGTTCGCGTCGGCTACGAGATCCTCAAATCATTGGGTATTCGCAACCGCGGGGTCCGCGTAATCTCCTGTCCCAGCTGCGCTCGCCAGGGTTTTGACGTGATCCGCACGGTCGAGACACTTGAAGCGCGGCTTCAACACATTCGAACACCTTTGTCACTCAGCGTGCTTGGGTGTGTCGTCAATGGCCCAGGCGAAGCGCGCGAAACTGACATCGGCATCACCGGCGGGGGCCAGGGCAAGCATATGGTCTATCTGTCAGGCGTGACCGACCATCATGTCGCTGACGAAGGCATGATCGACCATATCGTTCGCCTGGTTGAGGCCAAAGCCGCCGAGATTGAGGCCTCGTCAGCAGACGAAGCGGAAGCGGCCTAAAAAAGGGCCTCAAAGTCGTCCCAGACGACTTCTCAGAGGGACGACAGCGTATTTCTTGCGGGATCGACCGGGATCACTCCCAGGCGAACCACCGACGCCTCCGGGACGACCTTGACCAACCGGTCTATTGCCTGTTGGACCCGTGCTGCGTCGGCGGAAGGCTTGGCGATCCGTAACCGGTACTCGCCATAGGCCACCCGTTCGAACAGGAAATAGCCTTCGAAGTCGGTTCGCGCCGTTTGAACGACGGCACCAGCGAGATCGATCAGCTCGATATCAAGACCTTCGAACCCGCCGCCACCGCTCTTGACCAGCACACCTTCGACATCCCCACCACCGATGAGCGGAATATCGAGCTGGGCGGGCACGCCAGGCCGCGGCGTCACCAGCCTTAGCTTCTGACTCGGCACTAGGCTTGGATCCGACAGTGAGCTTTCGTCGACGCCGACCGCAACCGGCCGGAACGTCTCGAGGTTATCGACGGTCGCAAACCCGTCACGATTAGCAGCCTGGTCCGACAGGCGCATGCCCGCTGTGATTACTGCAGCTTTTTCAAGCGGTTCGTTGAGATCGCGCACGCCATCATTGTTGAGATCGCGGAACACTCGAGCGCTAACCGAGCCCGAGCTCGCCAGCTTGGCATTGGCGAACCGGATGCCGCCTCCGTCAGCACGAGACGGCCCGAGTGCAAACGACAAGTTGACCCCGGCAGCCACGCTTCCGTCAGTTGCCGCCTCAGCGGAAAGGGCCAGCGCCATCGTGCTGAACCGCCGGACATGGGTCACGCGGGCGCGGGCGCGCTCCGCCCGTCCCTCATAGGCGAGCTCCCCCTGCCAATCGACCGTGTCGGAAGCAGACCAATAGGCCGACAGTTCGGCGGAATCGAAGTGCGGCTTCTGCGACAGCGACCAGTTGGTGCCGCCACGAAGCCGGACGTCGCCGAAACGACCGCTGGCGAAGATTCGGGCATCCACATCGGGCGGTGGAGCGCGACCGCGGGGCTGTGTCGGCTTTCGATATTCCAGTTCGCCGGTCAGCATCACGGATTTGACGAAGCCGGAAACGCGAGTCCCGGCTTCGAGCGTCCGGCTTCCATCCTCAAGTGTTGTCAGGCCGACATCGGCGTGGACCGGAAAGCGCGAGCGGCCGAGCTTGACCGGAGTATCGACGGAAAGACGATGCTCCGAGGCGACCCCGTCGCGAAAGCGCGCCGAGTGGAAGTTGCGAGCCACGATCGATTCCGCGCTGACATGGGTGGCGCCCAGCCTGCCGATCAACTGTGCCCGCGCCGCATAGCCGCCCTTGGCCATCGCGCCGGACACCTCCAACAAGGCAGGACCGAGGGATCGTCGGACCGAGCCTTCGATGAACGTCAGCCGCTGGTCGTCAACGACCATCGTCTCCACAAGCGCCGCGACCGACGTGCGGGTATCAACACCATGTTCTATTCCCGCAGTGGCCTGCCACCCGGCATCAAAGCCTTGGCCGCCATCACCACTAAGGTTGATGAGATCCTGACCGACCTGATTGGCGCCAAGCCAGTACCACGTCTTGCCCGGAGGAACGGCCTCGCTGCCGACATTGAACTGCTCTTCGCGGCGGCGAATCTGACCCTGAGGGCCATACATCACGATCTCGAACTGATTGTCTCCGTAGAGCAGCTGGACGTCATCGAAGTGATAGCGCTGATCCGCTCCTGGCCGTGCGAAGCCGAGCAGCACTCCATTGCGGTAGATCTCCGCGTCCCAACCTGCCGGAAGCTCACCGGTGAAATCCTTGCGATCGAAAGCAGAGGCTTGAGAAAGCGGACGATTGGTAACGAGCAGGCCGCGCCCCTCCCCTCCGCCGCCGCCGAGCGGGGTTTGAAAGCCTTCAACATCGCCGAGCCCGAAATGGGTGGCCTTCAGCGGGCCGAGAAGCTGGCCATCGTAATCAGACCGGTAGGCGCGCATTCGTAACCGGTCCGGAATACCTTTCTCATTTGTGCCGATGCGGGCGTCGACCGACATGGTCGCCACCTCACCAGCGGCGTAAAGCGAGGCCTGCCGATCGAGCTTCAAGCCCGTTGCTGCGCTGTAGGTCGCCCCACTGCTGACAATGAATTCAAGCGCCGGAGTCCGCCACATGCGGTAGGGCAGGCGCACCTGCGGCAGAGCGGGTCGTTCATCTGAGCCGGTTCGCATCACATCGCCGGCATCGCGTCCACGACACGACTCGAGCGGACGCGTGGTCGCTCGACGCACGGAATGTCGTGGGACAGGCGTCCAGGTCGTGCGCCCAGT
>CAMLKX010000215.1 GCA_946480515.1 uncultured Sphingomonadaceae bacterium
TCGGATTCCGTACAACGTCGACATCGCCGAAGTCCGCCTGGCCTCGAACAATGAGGGCTTCTGGAACTGGTCGCTGAGCACCTTCGCCAGCAAGCAGACCGCGACACCCGCCAGCGGCGTCACCACCGGGGTCATGCATGCCTGCGGGCACGACACGCATATGACGGCGTGGGTCGGGGTTGCTCGTCAGATGGCCGCCGTGAGGGGGTCATGGTCGGGCACGCTGGTGATGATTGGACAGCCCGGCGAGGAAACGAGCGAGGGGGCCAAGGCAATGATTGCCGATGGCCTGTTCAGTCGCTTCCCCAAGCCGCACTATGCGCTCGCCTTTCACGACGCTGCGGCCTTGCCGGCCGGGACGATCGGCATCTCCAAGGGATATGCGACTGCCAGTGTGGACAGTGTCGACATCACGGTTCGCGGTCATGGCGGCCACGGCGCGTTCCCGCACACTACCAAGGATCCGATCGTTCTCGCCTCGCGGATCGTGCTGACCCTGCAGACGCTGATCAGCCGCGAGCTTGATCCCTTGTCGCCTGCGGTCGTGACCGTCGGAAGTTTTCATGCCGGCGCGAAGCACAACATCATCCCGGACGAAGCAAAACTTCAACTCACGGTGCGGAGCTTCACGCCGGAAGCCCGTCAGGCGTTGCTCGATGGCATTGCAAGGATTGCACGCGGCGAGGCGATTGCATCTGGAGTGCCAGACGACCGCATGCCGATTGTGACCGTCAGCGCCAATCACACGCCTTCGACGTTCAATTCCGAAGGCCTTTCCACGCGGGCACTGGATCTGTTCACCAGGCATTTTGGCGACAGGCGGGTGATTGCGACGCCGTCGGTCATGTTTGGCGAGGATTTCGGCCGTTTCCGAATTGCGGACAAGACCATCGAAAGCCTGATGATCTGGGTCGGCGGGACTCCGAAGGCCAAGTGGGATGAAGCGGGCGGCGATACGCGCAAGCTCCCCTCGCTGCACAGCCCGTTTTGGGCGCCTGACGCGGAGGCGGTGATCGCCACCGCCACTGAAGCGCTGACCTTGGCCGCCCTCGACCTGATGAAGAAGTGACCGTCGCTTAGATGTAGCTGCCGTTCTCGGCGTACCAGGCGGCGGCTTCACGAACCCGTTGGCTATCGGCTTTGGGCAGGACGAGCACCGCTTCGGGAGTTGCGACGATCACCAGATCCTCAACCCCCATCGCAACCACCTTTGGCCCGGTGGTGCGGATCAGACACCCATCGCAGTCCACTCCGATTGCTCCTTCCCCGACCACGTTCCGGCGCGAGTCCTGTGCTGCCAGTTCGTGGAGCGACTCCCAGCTCCCAACATCCGACCATCCCATGCTGGCAGGCACCACGGCGGCTCGCGACGTCTTCTCCATCACGGCATAATCGACGGAGATCGACGGCGAGGTGGCGAAGGATTCCCGGTCCGGCCGAAGGGCTCCCGCCTGACGTTCGCCTGAATCCACTGCATGGCGAGCGGCCGCGTAGACGTCCGGCGCGTGAACTTCGAGTTCGGCGATCAGCGCATCGGCCCGCCACAGGAAAATCCCGGCGTTCCAGTAGTGGCCGCCCGCCTCGATCATCCGCTCCGCGGCATCCCGCTGGGGCTTCTCGATAAAGCGGTCAACAGCCGCAACGCCATCCCGAAGTTCACGCGCCGCGATATAGCCATAGCCGGTTTCAGGCCGGTCCGGCTCAATCCCGAAGGTCACCAGAGCGCCGCTCGATGCCGCCGCAACCCCCCGTTCGATCGCGGCAACAAACGCCGTCGGATCAGCCACATGATGGTCGCTCGGCAGGACCAGCTGCACCTCGTCGGGTGTCTCCGCCGCGAGCGCCGCCAGCGCCACCGCCGGAGCGGTGTTGCGAGCGAGCGGCTCGACGATGAGCAGAAAGTCCGCAAGCCCCATTGCCTTCACCGCGGACTCGACATGGGGGACATGTTGCTCGCCGCAGACCACGATTGGCGGCAGGAAATGGTTCTGGTCGGCAACGCGCGCGAGCGTCGCATCGAACAGGGTCTGGTCGTCGATCAGCGGCAGGAACTGCTTGGGTGACCGGTCGACCGACATTGGCCACAGCCGGGTTCCAGCACCACCGGAAAGGATGACAGGGCGAACTCGGGGGGGAGAAGGCGAATCAATCATTCCTGACCCCATGACATGGTGCGCTCGTTGAGGAAATATTTGTAAAGTTTAGCGACACTGTGGCGCATGTCGTTGAATTTTACAGCGCGGCTGGCGTGGAGCAGCTGATCCCCTTCTGGACGCACGCGCTCGCCGCGATGCTGTTTGTCGCGCTGACCTTGTGGCAACTGCGGGGCGGCGCCCGTCAATCCGGACAGCGGCTGCTGCTCGCCTGCACCATTGCAACCGCGCTGTGGGCTTGGCTCCAGGCGATCGACACCGGCGGGGCGCTTCCCAGCCTGGCCGAGACTGCGCGAAATCTCGGCTGGGTTTCACTCCTCTATTTCCTGTCGAACACCAAGGAGGATCAGCGCCGGCCAGAGTCCGGAGTGCAGCTCGTCTACGCCGCGGTGGCCGCGGTGCTCGGGTTTCAGTTGGTCCTCGACATGATGACATTGCTGACACCGGCGGGAGATGCACAGGCGACCATCAAGGAAACGGGGTTGATCCTCCGGATCACTGCCGCCGCCGGCGCGCTGGTGCTGGTTCACAATTTCTATGGCCAGGCCGCGCCCTCGAGCAGAAGCGGCATCCGGCTGTCGACGCTCGCACTCGCCCTGATCTGGACCTATGACCTGAACCTCTACACGCTTGCCTATCTCACGCCTGAATTCGCGTCTGGGGCCTCAGACTGGCGGGGTGCGGTGGTGAGCCTCAGCGTTCCGCTATTCGCGCTGGGGTCGCAACAGCAGGGCTGGCGCTTCCGGCCCTCCCGTGCCGCAACCTTCCAGTCGCTCTCGCTGCTGGCGATCTGTGCCTATTTCGCTGCAATGACCATCCTGACGACGGTTCTCCGTGGCGCAGGATGGAACATCGTCCATGCGCTCGCGCTGATCGGACTTGCGGCTGCGCTGATCCTGGTTCCGAGCCCACGCGCGCGAAGCTGGGTGACGTTCAAGCTCTCCAAGCATTTATTCGAGCATCGCTATGACTATCGCGCTGAATGGCAGCGGTTCACCGAGGTGGTCGGCCGCACCGGACCCGAGACGCCGCCGCTCAGCCAACGAGTGATCAAGGCTCTCGCCGATCTGGTCGACTCCCCGGGGGGTCTGCTGCTGGCGTTGAATGACTCTGGCCATCTCGAAACGGCCGCCGCCTGGAAGTGGGAGGGATCACTGCCCAAGCCGGAGCCGGGCGACTCCCGATTTTGGAACGAAGCTCAGGAGAGCGGAACCATCATCGAACTGGACGCCTGTCGGCATCGCCTCACCCCGGCCCGCGAAAAGGCAAGGCAAATTCCTCATTGGATCGCCGAGGACCAGACCATCTGGGCCGGCGTCCCGCTCATCCACCTCGATCGCCTGGTTGGGTTCATCCTGCTTGCCGCT
>CAMLKX010000216.1 GCA_946480515.1 uncultured Sphingomonadaceae bacterium
GAAGCATTGCAGCATCACATAGGCGTAGATCCCGCCAACGTCGGTCTGGCCAAACCGCTCGTCGCCACGCGCCTTGGTGATAATCGCAAAATCGTCGATCTTGTACATGATCGGCCACGCGTATTTGAAGTGGTGCGCGGCCTCGATGCCGTATTCGATCGACTTCAGCAGAAGCTCCTTCGCCTGCTCGTCTCCGCGCAGCGCCAGCCGGCCGAGATTTAGCATGGGGTGATAAAGGTACCAGCTGTCGACCGCGTCCGGGTCTTTTCCCTGCTTCGTGCCGACGTTCGGCAGGTAGCGCCGAAGCGTCTTCACCTTCGGGTCGTAGAAGCGCGTCACGCCCTTCATCAATTCAGCCTGAAGCGGAACGGGCTTCCCCCGCCACATCGCGTACTCTTGCAAGGCATGAACGACAGCCAGCTGGACCATCACGTCCGGATGTTCTCCGTCGGGGTACGGCAGCATATAAAGGTCGCCATATTGCTTACGGCGAGCCTGTTCGGCGGATTCAAGGTCGCGAAGTGTCCGCTCGGCGCGGCCAACCCAATCGTGATATTCGATCGGAATGGGCTCCAGGGCGGAGTAGGCCATCCCCAGCATCTGAATGAACTGTCGCGCCATCTCCTGTTCGTTGTCGCCAGCCCGATCACGGAACACGACGATCGCGTCCGAAAGGGTATATTCCTGACCCGCCTCCAGCAGTTTCTCCTCGCTGACTTCCTGTGTCTCTGGAGTTGGAAGCTGAAGGCCGAGTTCGGGCCATTTACCCCCGACGACTCCGACTGGCTTGGTCCCTGTCGCAATGAAGTACGGGTTCAGCGCTGTCAGATTCTGGAAGTAGAGGACGCTGCCAAATGCCGGTTTGTCGAAGCGAAAATAGATGAGCCCGCTGGTCGTGCCCCGCTGCGCCGCCTCCACATTGCCTTTGACCCGCACCGGGTCGTCATTGGCGTCGAGCGCGTACAGGTCGCGTGGCAAGTAGGTGAGCCTCATGGCGGCGACAGGTGTGAAGCATGTCTTGACGCGCAGCCGATGAAGATCGGCTTCGCTCGTTGTAAAGCAGATGAGATGCAGCCCGATCGGGCTTTGAACTTCAAGCCGAAGCACCTCGCCCTCACCGGCTGGCGCCTTCCGGCATTGGAAGTCGACGTCGCCCGGATGCGCGACCCGAAGAGCAAGGCCGCCGCGCCCCTGTCTGCGGATTAGGCACCAGACGGAGGCTTGTCCCTGACGGACCTCGACAGCGAGGTCGCCAAGGTCGAATGCAGCCAGCTTTATCATACTGCGGTCGAGCAATTCCTCGCGCAGGGATAAGAGATGGGGACTGGCGGTGACGGTGTCGTCGAGAGTGGCGAGTTGATGCACGTGACTAACCCGACAAAAATTGCATTCACGGTCAGAACACTTGCGGGTGCCGGGGAGTGCCGCCTGTCCTCCTCAATTATGCATAACCTAGGTGAATCGCGATCGTCGGACGACGGCCAGTAGCGTTCGACGGCAGCCGATCTCCGCCGCTATGCCAAGACTCGCTTGACCTGC
The DNA here is from genome assembly GCA_946480515.1 of uncultured Sphingomonadaceae bacterium. The sequence goes on from CAMLKX010000216.1 coordinate 1,540, forward strand.
TTTGTTCTACCGATCCATGCGAAGGTTATGGCCGCTCCAAAGGACAGCGCGATCAGCAGAAGCATCGCCGAAGAATAATCGTTTGTCGCATCGCGAAGCCATCCTGCAACCGGAGCGCCAAATGTGAACGGCAGCGTGAATGCGCCCAGAAACCCAAGGACACGCGGGAACGCCGCAACCCCGAATATTTGGACAACAAGGACAGTGACCAGCGGAAAAATCGCAGCGCCGCAGATGCCCATGATTGTCATCGCCAGAGCTAATGCCGGGAATGAGCCGCTTGCCGCTATTATTATCCAGCTCAGGGCTAATCCGGCACCGGCAACGCCCAAGGTGCGCGCGGCGCCGAATTTGTCACAAGCCAGGCCCGCCAGGATGGACCCGAAGATGCTTGCAAAGCCCTTGATCGACAGGAGCAGCGCTGCCCAACCGGCAGCCACCCCATATTCGGTGGCAATGGCGACGATGTGGGCGGAGCCGGTGATGGTGCTTGCCTGAAGGACTCCTTCGCCGATCAGAACTCCCCAGAACAGCGGCTGCAAGAGTATGGAAGGTCGGGAGACTGCCTGTACAGGAGCAGTTTCTTCGTGGTCGCTCTGCGGAGGCTCCGAAACTCCCAGCAGCACGGGCAGCAGCAGAATGTGCAGCCCCGCCAGGACCAGGAAGAATGCCGACAACCCAAAAGCCTGCAGCACCGCAAGGCCAAGCAGCGGGATGACGGTTACAAATAGCGGAATATAGGCAATCCCGACCGCCCTGCCTCGCGCGTGCGGATGCCAGTTCCCCGCCAATATACTCGGCGGAAATCCTCCAAGCAGAGAAGCGCCAGGGCCAATCGCGAGAGTGCAGACGATGAGCGTAGCCTCGATCGACTGCACAAGGGCAAGCAGAATATAGCCTAGGACCGACAGCACGAGGCCGGCCATCATGGTGCCGCGCAGGCCGGCCCGGGAGATCATCCCCGCGACGACCGGCCCCAGCCCACTCATAGCCAGCACCGTGAGGGCAAGGGCCATCGCGGCTGTCCCCCGCGTCGTATCGAAGCGGTCCTGGATCGCCAACAAGCTAATCGCAAAGCCGCCAAATGCGCATCCGCTGGCGATATTTTGCGCAAGGAATGCCCGAACAAGCATCATGCGCGCTGTCCGCCTGTTCCGGTCGGCGGCAGCGTGCCGCTGCGCAAGGCTGCTCATAGCACAGCGATCCCGATGCTATTGCGGGGAGGACATCTACGTCAGGCCGACGCCAATGAGCGGCTACCTTTGCTGACCACGTCGGCCATCATGGTTTCCCCAGCGACGCGATGTCGATCACGAACCGATAACGCACATCGCCTTTTTCCAGGCGCTCATAGGCCGCGTTGATTTCCTGCATGTCGATGATCTCGACGTCGCAGGCGATGTCGTGGGCGGCGCAGAAGTCGAGCATCTCCTGTGTTTCGGCGATCCCGCCGACATTGGAACTGGCGACCGACCTGCGGCCCAGCATCAGCGGTACATTGTTGAGGGGCGGGTCAATCGGGCCAAGCAGCCCCAGAAGAATGAGCGTCCCGTTCCAGCTGAGGGTCATGATGTAGGGATTGATGTCGTGAGCGTTGGGAACGGTGTCGAGGATGAAGTCGAAATTGTTGAGAACCGACGCCATCTGCTGTTCGTCCGTCGAAAGCACGACATGGTCCGCGCCCAGCCGCTTCGCCTCTCCCTGTTTATTGGGGCTGCGGGTGAACAGAGTGACTTCCGCGCCCATCGCTTTGGCGAACTTGATCGCCATATGGCCCAGCCCGCCAAGACCTATCACGGCAACCTTGTGACCCGCACCGATGTTCCAATGGCGCATCGGCGAGTAGGTCGTGATGCCTGCGCAAAGCAGAGGGGCCGCCGACTTCGCATCCATGCCGTCCGGGATGCGCACGGTGAACTTTTCGGACACGACAATATTTTCAGAATATCCGCCATGG
>CAMLKX010000217.1 GCA_946480515.1 uncultured Sphingomonadaceae bacterium
TGCGGCTGGCAAAGGCAATTTGCTCGCGCTTGCGGTTGAGTGCGCGCGCAAGCGCGCCACGCTCGGCGAGATCTCGGCGGCGATGGAAGATGTGTTCGGCCGCTACGGCACCAACCCGGCGCCGGTGAAAGGCATCTACGGCGGCGCCTACACCGGCGACAAGCGCTGGTCGCTGCTCGAGGATGGTGTTCAGGCGGTTGAGCGGCGCAAGGGCCGCAAGCCGCGCCTGTTCGTCGCGAAGATGGGCCAGGATGGTCATGATCGCGGCGCGAACCTCGTGTCCTCAGCGTTCGGGGACATGGGTTTCGACGTGGTCGCTGGACCCCTGTTCCAAACTCCCGCCGAGGCTGCCGAAACCGCGATCAAGGCGGATGTCGATGTCGTAGGCGCATCCAGCCTCGCCGCCGGTCACAAGACGTTGATTCCGGAACTGGTGCGCCACCTCAAGGACGCCGGCCGCCCGGACATCAAGGTGGTCGCCGGCGGAGTAATCCCGGCGCAGGATTATCAATTCCTCCGCGATTCTGGAGTGCAGGCGATTTTTGGCCCGGGCACCAACCTGGTTGATGCAGCCGGCGAAGTCCTTCGCCTGCTCGGCCACAACATGCCCCCCGCTGAAGAGGTGGTCGAATGAACAAGCCGGTGACCCTGTCCGCCACATCGAACGGTCTGCGCACCGACTGGACTCGCGCTGAAATTGCAGCGCTGTTCGATCTGCCGTTCCTCGACCTTCTATTCGAGGCGCAGAGCATTCACCGCCGCCACCAGCCGCGCAACGCCGTTCAACTATCGACCCTCCTGTCCATCAAGACTGGCGGCTGCGCCGAGGATTGTGGCTACTGTTCCCAGTCGGCATTCGCCAAGACTGGTCTCAAGGCCGAGAAGCTGATGGACGTCGGCACCGTGCTCGCGGCCGCTCGCGACGCCAAGGCGGCGGGCTCGGGCCGCTTCTGCATGGGCGCCGCCTGGCGCGAGCCCAAGGAGCGCGACATGGACGCGCTGTGCGACATGGTCGCCGAGGTGAAGTCGCTCGGGCTCGAGACCTGCATGACGCTCGGGATGCTGACCCAGGGCCAGGCCGAGCGGCTGGCCGAGGCCGGGCTCGACTATTACAATCACAATCTCGACACTTCGCCTGAACATTATGGCGAGGTCATCACCACCCGCACCTATCAGGATCGGCTGGACACGCTGGCGACCGTCCGCGCCGCGGGAATGAACGTCTGCTGCGGCGGCATCGTCGGGATGGGAGAGACCCGTGAAGATCGGGTCGGCTTCATCCACTCGCTCGCGACCCTGCCGGAACACCCTGGCAGCGTTCCGATCAACGCGCTGGTGCCGATCCGCGGCACGGCACTCGGCGATCGCTTGCTGGACCAGCGCGAACAGCGGATCGACGACATCGAATTCGTCCGCACGGTCGCGGTCGCGCGGATCACCATGCCGCAATCGATTGTCCGCTTGTCCGCCGGACGCGAGAGCATGAGCGAGACGTGCCAGGCGCTGTGCTTCCTCGCCGGAGCGAACAGCATCTTCACCGGAGACAAATTGCTGACTACGGGGAACGCCGGTGCAACCGCCGATTCGGCACTTTTCGAAAAACTCGGCCTGACGGCCACGATGCCGCCCGCAGCGGCTTCAACGGAGAAATGCGCATGAAAGTCCTCGTCGCCGTCAAACGCGTCATCGATTATAATGTGAAGCCGCGGGTGAAAGCCGACGGCACCGGCATCGACCTCGCCAACGTCAAGATGAGCATGAACCCGTTCGACGAGATCGCGGTCGAGGAAGCGATCCGGCTCAAGGAAAAAGGCGCGGCGACGGAGATCGTGGCGGTGTCGATTGGACCGGCGAAGGCGCAAGAGACGCTGCGGACCGCGCTCGCCATGGGTGCCGACCGCGCCATCCTGGTCCAGACCGATGAAGAGGTCGAGCCGCTCGGCGTCGCCAAGATCCTTGCCAAGATTGCGGCCGAGGAGCAGCCGGCTTTGGTGATCCTCGGCAAGCAGGCGATCGACGACGACAGCAACCAGGTCGGACAGATGCTCGGCGCGCTGCTGGGCTGGTCGCAGGGAACCTTCGCGTCGAAGGTTGAGATCGATGGCAGCTCGCTCAACGTCACGCGTGAAGTGGACGGCGGACTTGAGACGGTCGCACTCAAGACCCCGGCCGTGGTCACCACCGACCTGCGCCTCAACGAGCCGCGCTATGCGTCCCTGCCCAACATCATGAAGGCCAAGTCAAAGCCGCTCGCACAGAAGACGCCGGCCGATTATTCGGTCGACATCGCGCCCCGGCTGGAAACATTGAAGGTCGCTGAACCCGCCAAGCGTCAGGCCGGGGACAAGGTCGGCTCGGTCGACGAGCTGATCGGCAAGCTGAAGACACTGGGAGTTGTTGAATGAAGACTCTGGTACTGGTCGAGCATGAGGGCGGGGTCCTCAAGGACCCAACTCTCGCCGCAGTGACGGCCGCAGCGAAGCTCGGTGAAGTTCATCTGCTGGTCGCTGGCTCGAATGTCGGTGCGGTAGCGGATGCTGCCGCGAAGATTCCTGGCGTTGCCAGCGTTCACGTCGCCGACTCCCCGGCGCTTGAGCACCCGCTGGCAGAAACGGTCGCGCCGGTCGCAGTCAGGTTGATGGACAGCCACGACGCCTTCCTCGCTCCCGCGACCACCACCGGCAAGAATATCGCACCCCGCGTCGCTGCCCAGCTCGACGTGATGCAGATCAGCGACATCCTCAGCGTCGAGGATGAGCGGACCTTCACCCGTCCAATCTATGCCGGGAACGCGATCGCGACCGTTCGCTCCAGGGATTCCAAGCTGGTCATCACCGTTCGCGGCACCGCGTTTGAAAAGGCGGCACGCGAGGGCGGAAGCGCAACCATCACCCAAGTCGACGGAGCGGTCGAGCAGGATCTCAGCCGCTTCGTCTCGGCTGATGTCGCTAAGAGCGAACGACCGGAGCTGACCAGCGCCAAGATCATCGTGTCCGGGGGCCGGGCGTTCGGTTCGAACGAGCAGTTCCACTCCCTGCTTGACCCGCTGGCCGACAAGCTTGGCGCCGCCGTCGGTGCGTCGCGCGCCGCAGTCGATGCCGGCTATGCTCCCAATGACTATCAGGTCGGCCAGACCGGCAAGATCGTCGCTCCGGAGATCCAGCACCTTGCGGGGATGAAGGACGCAAAGACCATCGTCGCCATCAACAAGGACGAGGACGCGCCGATTTTCCAAATCGCGGACATCGGCCTGGTCGGCGACCTGTTCAAGATCGTCCCCGAATTGACCCAGAAGCTGTAGCGCTCAGCCCGAGTTGCGCAGCGCTGTTGCTATGGCGTTGATCGACAGCTGAATGCCTTCGCCGATGCGCGGGTCGGTCTCGCCGGCGCGATGCCGCTTGAGCAGCTCGATCTGAAGCCGGTTGAGCGGCTCGATGTAGGGCAGCGCATCCGGTTCATCCTGTCGCGCCTCGAACGCG
>CAMLKX010000218.1 GCA_946480515.1 uncultured Sphingomonadaceae bacterium
GGTCTTGCCGACGCCGGTCGGGCCGGAGAACAGATAATTGCCGATCGGCTTGTCCGGCTCGCGCAGGCCAGCGCGGCTCAGCTTGATCGCGGAGGCGAGCCGCTCGATCGCCAGATCCTGCCCGAACACCACCCGCTTGAGGTCGGCCTCGAGAGTCTCGAGCACCCGCTTGTCGTCGCTCGACACGGATTTTGGCGGAATTCGAGCCATGGTCGCAACCACCGCCTCGATCTCCTTGGTCGTGATGATCTTCTTGCGGCGGCTCGGCGGCACCAGCATCTGCATCGCCCCGACTTCATCGATCACGTCGATCGCCTTGTCGGGAAGCTTGCGGTCGTGGATGTAGCGCGCGCTGAGCTCGACTGCCGATTTGATCGCGTCGGGTGTGTAGCGGACATGGTGGTGCCCCTCGAATGAGCTACGCAGCCCAGCGATGATCTTGATCGTGTCTTCGACTGTCGGCTCATTCACATCGATCTTCTGGAACCGGCGCAGCAGCGCGCGATCCTTTTCGAAGTGATTGCGGAACTCCTTGTACGTCGTCGAGCCAATGCAGCGGATCGCTCCCGACGAGAGAGCGGGCTTGAGCAGGTTCGATGCATCCATCGCCCCGCCGCTAGTTGCACCGGCGCCGATGACGGTGTGGATCTCGTCGATGAACAGGATCGCGTCGGGCAGCTTCTCCAGCTCTCCAACGACCGACTTCAACCGCTCCTCAAAGTCGCCCCGATACCGGGTGCCGGCAAGCAGCGCGCCCATGTCGAGGGCGTAGATCACCGCGCCACGAAGCACATCGGGAACGTCGCCCTCGATGATCTTGCGCGCCAGCCCTTCGGCGATTGCGGTTTTGCCCACCCCCGGATCGCCGACGTACAGCGGGTTGTTCTTGGATCGCCGGCACAGGATCTGAACCGTCCGGTCGACCTCCGCCATCCGGCCGATCAGTGGATCGACCTTCCCTGCGCGCGCCTTGTCATTGAGGTTGATGCAGAATCCGGTCGGCTCCCTCGTTTCGGGCGGTGCATCGCCCTTGCCGACGCCGTGGCTGATGTAGGTGACGGCATCGAGCCGGCTCATGTCCTGCTGCTGCAGGAAATAGACCGCATAGCTCTCCCGCTCCGAGAAGAGCGCGACCAGCACGTTGGCGCCAGTGACTTCCTCGCGGCCAGACGATTGGACGTGCAGGATTGCGCGTTGAACGACCCGCTGGAACCCACTGGTTGGCGCGGGGTCGGTGCTCGCGTCGGCAACCAGGGCGCCCAACTCCTGATCGAGATAGTGCTTCACCGTGCTTCGAAGCTCGTCGCGATCGACCCCGCAAGCCGTCATCACCTTGGAGGCATGAATATCGTCAACTAGGGCGACGAGCAGATGCTCGAGCGTCGCATATTCGTGCCGCCGCCGGCTCGCTTCACTCAGGGCGTTGTGGAGGGTCTGTTCTAGTTCACGGGCGAAACTGGGCATTGCTACTCCTGTTCCGGCACATCGAAGCGCCGAACTCTCACGATCATATGTTGGGGGCAGCGAAGCCGTTTCAACCCGGCCTCAGGCGAAGTTGTCGGCTTAGCGCTTGAACAGCGCATCGGCGGCTGATCGATGTTTGACAGCATCGGCAAGATGGAGTTCGACCCGCGCGATCTCCTGACGCAGCAGCTCGATCCTGGAGTGAAGCTCGTCCACCGAAAGAGGCGTCAGATCCTGCCGCCCCAGCTCCACGAGTGGATCCCCAGGTTTGCTGGGGAAGAGATCGTCGATGTCCATCGCCTGCTCAGCGTTGACCCGCCGGAGCGGCCTGTCAATAAGCTTTCGGACCAGCGGATCGGGGTGACAGGCGTGGCGATCAATCTTCCCACACAGATGCGGGCTGTCGAGATTACGCAGCCGGGCGGCCCGGAGGTACTCGTAATCGGCGAACGGCCAGTGCCTAAACCCGGCGCCGGTGAGGTCCTCATTCGAGTCGTGGCTGCAGGGGTCAATCGACCGGATGTGCTGCAACGGCGCGGCTTCTACCCGCCTCCACCCGGAGCCTCGGACATTCCAGGCCTTGAGATCGCCGGCCAGGTGGTCGCTGCAGGGCCGGGCGGCGAGTCATTGATCGGCAAGACCGCGTGTGCGCTCGTGGCTGGCGGAGGATATGCCGAATATTGCTTGGCGCCAGCCGGAACCTGCCTGATCGTCCCGCCTGTGCTTCGGCCGGTCGAGGCGGCAGCGCTGCCCGAAACCCTTTTCACGGTCTGGATCAATCTGTTCGAGCGCGGCTTTGCCGACGCTGGCGACAAGGTGCTCGTCCATGGCGGCACGAGCGGGATCGGAACAATGGCCATCCTGCTGGGCAAGCTGTTCGACCTCGAGATAATCGTGACCTGCGGATCGGACGCCAAATGCACGCGCGCGGTGGAACTCGGTGCGGCTCACGCGATCAATTACCGCGACCGCGACTTCGTTTCCGAGGTTCGGCACTATACCGGCGGGGCAGGCGTGTCGGTCGTGCTCGATATGGTCGGCGGCGATTATCTTGCGCGCAATCTGGCATGCCTTGCCGATGAGGGCCGCCACATCTCCATCGCGACGCAGCGGGGCTCCAAGGCCGAGGTCTCGGTGGCCGAGATCATGGTCCGCCGACTGATGCTGACAGGTTCGACGCTTCGGCCTCGTTCGGTTCAGTTCAAGACCATGGTCGCCGATGAGCTTGCCCGCACCGTTTGGCCTTATGTCGAGGGCGGACGGATGAAGCCGGTGATCGACCGGGTGTATCCTCTCGATCAGGCTGCGGCTGCGCATGCGCGGATGGAGTCCGGTGCGCATGTCGGCAAGATCGTCCTAGAAGTGGCCTGATCGCTCCTCCAGCGGCATCGAGTCAGTCTCTTGCTGTTTGTGAGAGCTCAGATTAGATCGGCACCAGCTTTGGCCGCTCCGGGACGGGGCGGCCCTTTTCATTTCTGGAGATTATCGTGGCTCAGCCCCTGATGCCCCATGCCACCGCTTCCTGGCTGGTCGACAATTCATCGCTTAGCTTTGAGCAGATCGCCGAATTTTGCGGGCTCCACATCCTGGAGGTTCAGGCCATTGCCGATGACACGGCCGCGACGAAGCTCACTGGACGCGATCCGATCCGCTCAGGTGAATTGACTCATGAAGAAATCGAGAAGGGTCAGGCCGATCCCGAGTATCGGCTGAAGATGTTCAAGGAGCCTGATCCGGTGCGGCGGACCAAGGGGCCCCGCTACACTCCGGTTTCCAAGCGGCAGGACAAGCCCGACGGCATCGCCTGGATCATCCGCAATCACCCGGAGGTCAGCGACGGCCAGATCAGCAAGCTGATCGGCACCACTCGCACCACCATCGCCGCGATCCGCGACCGCACTCACTGGAACATGGCCAACATTCAGCCGAAAGATCCGGTTACGCTTGGCCTGACCACCCAGCGCGAGCTTGATGCCGCCGTGTCGAAGGCTGTGAAGGCTGCCGGCTCAGCCGCC
>CAMLKX010000219.1 GCA_946480515.1 uncultured Sphingomonadaceae bacterium
TCACCGACTACGCAATTTACATGCTCGATCCGGAAGGGCGGATCGTTACCTGGAATGCGGGTGCTGAACGGGCCAAGGGCTACACCGCCGACGAGGTTATCGGGCATCATTACTCGCGCTTCTTCACGCCGGAGGACCAGACCGCCGAATTGCCGAACCGCGCGCTAAGGATCGCTGCCCGGGAAGGACGCTACGAGGCTGAAGGCTGGCGAGTTCGCAAGAACGGTGAGCGTTTCTGGGCCAATGCCGTCATCGATCCGGTGCGAGCGGATGACGGCACGCTGCTGGGTTTCGCCAAGGTCACCCGCGACATCACCGAGCGCAAGGAGGCCGAGCGAGCGCTGTTCAGCAGCGAGCAGCGCTTCCGGATGCTGGTCCAAGGCGTCCGTGATTATGCGATTTACATGCTCGACCGTGAAGGACACGTCAGCAACTGGAATGCCGGCGCGGAGTCGATCAAGGGCTACAAGGCGGACGAAATTGTCGGCCGCCATTTTTCCCAATTTTACACCGAGGGCGACCGCGCAAAAGGAGAGCCGGCCCGCGCGCTCCAGATTGCTCTTGATGAGGGCAAATATGAGCGGGAGTCGTGGCGCGTCCGCAAGGACGGCTCGCTGTTCTGGGCGCACGTCCTGATCGACCCCATCTACGATGAGGATGGCGAGCATGTCGGCTTTGCCAAGGTCACGCGCGATGCCACCGCGCAGAAGAAGGCACGCGAAGAGCTGGAAGAAGCGCGCGCCGCCTTGGCCCAATCACAGAAGCTGCAGGCGCTGGGTGAGCTTACCGGCGGCATCGCTCATGACTTCAACAATCTGATGACGGTGGTCTCTGGTTCTGCGGACTTCCTGCTGAAGAATGAACAATTGCCAGTCGAGAAACGCCGTCACCATCTCACCGCGATCGCCGAGACGGCAAAGCGCGCCATCGACCTTACCGATCACCTGCTAGCGTTCGGGCGTCGCCAGCGCATCAATCCGCAGGTGATTGATCTCAAGGAACGGCTGGGCGCCTTTGCGGACATCCTTTCCCGCACAATCGGCAGCAAGATTGAGTTCACGCTCCAATTTTCCGACGAGGTCTGCAACGTCGAGGTTGATGGGGCTCAGCTCGAAACGGCGATCCTGAACGCCGCGGTGAATGCTCGCGACGCCATGCCGGACGGCGGAGCGCTGACAATCTCCATCGGTCGGGTAGAGCGGGACGAGCAGCAATTTATCGCAATCCGAGTGAGCGATACCGGATTGGGCATGCCCGAGCGTGTGTTGGAGCGCGCATTTGAGCCGTTCTTCACAACCAAGGAGGTCGGAAAGGGCACCGGGCTCGGCCTGTCGCAGATCCATGGATTTGCGGCGCAGGCCGGTGGCTGGGCCGAGATCGAGTCGCGCGAGGGAGAAGGAACGACCGTTTCGCTGATCCTGCCCTGCACGGACAAGGCGGTTGCAAGCGAAGAGTCCCAGGATTGCTCTCAACCTCTACCCGAAGGCGTAAGGGTCCTCCTCATCGAGGACAATGCGCAGGTTCGCGAGTTTGCCGACGCAATGCTGAAGGATCTTGGATGCGAGGTGACCGCTGTCGCGAACGGCGATGAGGCGCTTGCGGCAATCGAGCAAACGCCGATCGACCTGGTGGTTTCGGACGTGGTGCTGCCAGGCATCAGCGGCCTGGAGATCGCCCGCCACCTGAGCCGAATTCGTCCGCATCTCCCGGTCTTGCTGACGACCGGCTACAGCGAAGAGACGATCGATTTCGGCGGCGAATTTCCGCTGCTGCCGAAGCCGTACCGGGCGCGGGAACTCAGCTCCGCGATGGCGGCGGCGCTCGCACGATCGACCCGGTCCGGAGAGCCGGTCGAATAACGACCTAGGCTGACGCTGGACCGGGAGGCGCGCGGTGCCACTCGAGCTGTGCCGTCACGCCATTCGTCTGCGCCTCTAGGATCAGGCTGTCCTCCTCGAACCGGTAATGACGTTCCTGATTCCCGTGAACGGTCGGCTCGGATGAGCCGGCGACATGGTGAATGACGACTTCCCGCTCCTCATCGACCGCGAATGACCCATAGTAGGAGCTATAGTGGATTGGCCCTGAAGGGCCCGCCGCATCGCTCTTGCTGTCACCCGCCCAGTCATCGCCTCGCAGCTGGCACGACATCCAGCCGTCCGGCGTGTAGAGGATGATGCCGTTCGGCCGACGTCCGTAGGGGAACACCTGGGTCCCGTCAGCTTGTGTCACCGTACAAGAGGTCAGGTGCCAGGCCCCGACAAAGTGATCGCGAACTTGCTCGTCGTTGGCCATCCGCCGCCTGCTCAAGCTGCGGCCGGCAGTGACGCCATGTCGATGACGAAGCGGTATTTCACATCGCTCTTCAACATTCGCTCGTACGCGGTCTCGACACTTGCTGCGTCGATGAGCTCGATGTCGGCGACGATCCCATGCTCAGCACAAAAATCGAGCATCTCCTGCGTTTCCGCCATGCCCCCTATCAACGACCCGGCAAGACTCCGCCGCTTGAAGATCAGGTTCATGCTTCCCGGAGCAATGTGCTGCTCGGTGCCGGCCCCAAGCAGCACCAGCGTTCCATCACGCTTCAGCAGCTGGACATAGGAATCAAGGTTCTGGCTGGCCGAAACGGTGTTCAGGATCAGGTCGAAGGTTCCAGTGTGAGCGGCAACTGCGTCTGGATCAGTGACGATCAGGACATCGTCTGCCCCAAGCCGCTTCGCTTCTTCGATCTTGTGCGGCGAACTGGTGAACGCGACCACGGTCGCACCAAGTGCATCGGCGATCTTCACGCCCATGTGACCAAGGCCACCAATTCCGACGATGCCCACCTTCTTGCCGGGGCCGGTGTTCCAATGCCGCAGCGGCGAATAGACGGTAATCCCGGCACACAGGAGCGGCGCGACCGCCGCCAGTTGCGAGGGATCGTGCCGCACGCGAACAGCGAAATGTTCAGGTACGACGATGTGGTCCGAGTATCCCCCATAGGTCGGCAGTCCCAGCTTCTTGTCGAAGCCTCCGTAGGTGCCGGTAAAGCCATGTTCGCAGAACTGCTCGACACCCTCTTGGCAGGATCCGCAGGTCCGGCAGCTATCAACCATGCAGCCGACCCCGACGATGTCGCCGGTTGCAAATTCCGAGACGGAAGCGCCAACTTCGCTGATCCGGCCGACGATCTCGTGCCCGGGAACGCAGGGGTAATGCGGATCGCCCCACTCTCCACGGGCGAAGTGGACGTCGGAGTGGCAGACACCGCAATACAAAATCTCGATCCGGACATCCTGCGGTTCGAGGTCGCGGCGTGGGAAGGTGAAGGGGCCAAATTTGTCGGCACTGTGGGCAGCAATCGCGCGGGCTTCGCTCATAAGGCACTCCTTCGGGGTTGATCGGCGAGGTCACTGAGCAGGAACAGGAAAAGACCTGCTAGGATCCCTCGCAGTTGTGGGTCAAACTTCTC
>CAMLKX010000220.1 GCA_946480515.1 uncultured Sphingomonadaceae bacterium
GAAAGGAGAGCCGGAACGCCGGGATCCTATTCGCAACCCCGGAGGCATCCCGGAGGCGGCCGGAGGCTTCGCTCCGATCCGTCGGATCCAGCCAGAAACTATGCTCGGCCATTACCATGCAAGCTTCAGCGGCACCCAGGCGAGTGATAACAACACGGGAGTCGGCTTGGCGGTCGAGTAGGACCAAAGCGCCCAGCGCCACCTCGCCATGCGCCGCCCGCGGCTCCCGAACTGCGACCTTAGTCGTATACTGTGCTACCGAAGCTTGCGGCAAGCGTCGACTTGCCCTGCCCGGTCCCGCCCAGGAAGAGGATAGCCCCGGCCGAAGCCCCGACAGCCGATGCGTGGAGAACCAAGCGTCCAGCATGGGCGATCAGGCGAGGAAGTATCTGATCGAACAGAAGGTGCTGCAGTGTCGCGGGCGTCAGGTCCCTGCCGGCAAGTAGCGCGCAGGTCCTGAGTATGCGATCTACTTCGAACATTGCGTGAGGCGCGAAGCTCAGGATGAGCCGATCGCCAGCAGTAAGCTGGACCTCGAACCCGCCGCCCGAGAAAAGACATTCCTGAGAATCGTCGCTTGGACCTTCGAGCCGTCGGAGTGACCAATCACTTGGAAGCGCATCCTGGAAGTCGGCGAGGATCCAGTCGATCGACGTCATTGCGCGCCGGTCGGCGTCGGGTAGAAATCCGATGCGTGTCAGTGATCTAGGCTCGCGGGATCTTCTGTGCGTTCGACTCGGCCTTGCCTTCAGATTCTTTAACCGAACCCTTTCCGCTGGCCGTGAAACGCGCCATGTCGCCGTACATGGTGAGCTTAGGCGGCTGATAAGGGCGGCGTCCTGTTGTGACTTTGTCCATTCTCAGTCTCCTCGTGATGCGGCGGAGTCCGGTACGGTCTCGAACCAGTTGGCAAGATAGAGGCTCGAAAGCCAATCTGCAAACCTGGCTTCCGAATTCCGACACTCAAGCGCTCGGTCCCAATCCACGTAGCGTTGTATCAGTGCCGACGGATTCGGCTCTCTTTGCCCGCCCTCCCCGGCACCCAGCAAGGCACCTGTGAAAGCCCAGCCAAGATGCTCCTTACCGCGACGCCAAGCCACCGCGTCGGGAAGCCGCCCGCGCATTGCCCGACGCAGAATGAATTTAGTCATGCCGTTTCGCTGGCGCTGCAGGAGCGGAAGCGAGCGGCAGAACTGGACGAGGCGAACGTCGCAAAATGGGTCGCGCGGTTCGATCCTCAGCTGCGCGGCAACCCGGTCGTAACGCTCGCGCGCTACTATAAGATTGGCGTCTAACCAGGAGGCCTCGAACTCTCCCTCAGCGCCGACCGCGCGGTTCCTCGCCGCCTGCCGGCGGCCAGCAAGATCAAGCCTCAATGCGAAGGCGGATCCTGCGATCCCGGCGTCAATATGTCGGCGGTCGCGCAACACATCGAGGGTTTCTTGCTTGAGCCGCCGGACAAAGCCAGGCGCAAAGGCCTGCCAAAGAGCTTTTGAAAGCGATCGCCAGACGGGCCAGCCATCGCCCCAGACGCGCTGCTCGCCCCGCGCTTCCCGGAGCGCCAGGCCGATGCGGCCTCGTCGAAGCAGGCTGGCGAGGGTCCGGTCCGAGGCAAGCACCACGTCCGCCCCGACGCCATCCAGAACCACCCTGACCCCTGCCCGATGCGCGTCGAGATAGACCGCCCGCAACAGCGTCATGTGACCATCGAACGGTTCGAGGCTGCCCGCCGTAAGCGACCCCAACGCTTGAAAGTAAGACTCCAAGCTCGCCCAGCTGACGGTGACGGGTGCGATGCCGTCCAACACCTCGAGCAGAGTAGTTACAGATCGCGTTTCAGGACACTCATCTGCATTGGGACCGACGGCGGAGAAGGTCCTGAGTGGCCCTGCGTCGCCCATTGCCAGCGGTGCCGCGATGGCCACAACCGACGCGGAATCCAAGCCTACCGACAACGTGGCGCCGACCGATCCGGCGCTTCGCAACCGGCAGCGTACAGCCTCTTCGAAATGCGTCAGGAATGCCTCTGCATAGTCGGCATCAGATCGGAGGGACAGCTCCTCGACCGGACCGAATTTCCAGAAGGCCCCGACTTTCAGCCCGGTGGGATCGACGCTGAGCACATGCCCCGGCGGAAGCCGGAGCACGCCTTTGAAAAACGTTGATTCTAGATCGGCACCTTCGAGGTTCGCCAAATAATCAGCGATGCGCGCGTCGTTCAGACGAGGCTTGAGGAGCTCATGCCGAAGAATGGCTCGGGCCTCAGTAGCGAAAACAAGTGCTGCTCCGGGCAGCGGGGCATAAAGTAACTGGCGCATGCCCATTGGATCGCGCGCACAGAGCAGCCGGGACCGGTCCTCATCCCAGATCGCGAAGGCAAAATCGCCGATGAGCTGCGTTACGCATCCATCGCCCCATTTCGCATAGGCTTCGCTAATGAGCTCGCCGTCCCCGATGGTCCTGCCCGCGCTGTGAATGGCCAAGGCTCGAAGCAAGTCCTCGCGATTGTCGAGGCGCGCATCCGCCGTGATAACAATCTTCCTCCGGTGGTTCTCCAGCGGGAGCTGCTCCTCTGCCGCTTCCGATGTGGTCGCTAGCAGGCAGTGGCCGAGCGCAGCCCGACGACCCTGCCACGCCCCGGTTCGATCCGGGCCTCGTGACCGCAAGGCCCGAAGCAAAGGGGAAAGGTCGAGTGCCTGCGGGCGGCCATCGAACGAGACCGCGCCGCAGATGCCGCTCATGCCTCGAGCCCCATCGGTGCCTCGCGAAGCACGTCTACCGCCCGCCCGCCTTCAATTTGAACCTTCCGATCAGCGAGGGCGAGCGTCGCCGGGCGATGCGTGATGAGGAGCACGGTCCGCGACCGAAGCGCCGATTTGCACGCGTCGACGAATGCCTGCTCTCCATTGAGGTCGAACATGCTTGTCGCCTCGTCGAGGATCAGGATCGGCGGATCGTAAAGGAGCGCCCGGGCCAAAGCGAGCCGCTGCCGCTGCCCGCCGGACAGGCGCACCCCGTTGTCACCGACAATCGTATCAAAACCTTGAGGAAGGTCGCTGATAAAGCCCGAAGCCTGGGCGAGATCGGCCGCGGCCTCGAGCTGTGCAGTCGGGGAGTCGCGGCCGAACAGGATGTTGTCGCGAATGCTGCCGTTGAACAGCAACGGCCGCTGCGGGACGACTCCGATCTGGCGCCGCAGATCCTGCAATCGAAGGTTTGCGATATCCATCCCGTCGAGGTGGATGGTCCCCGAACCGGCGGAATGGAACCTCAATAGCAGGCTGACGAGGGTCGTTTTGCCCGCGCCATTGGGGCCGAGCAACGCGACCGTCTCTCCTGCCGCAATCTCGAGATCGAGCAGATCGAAGATCGGCTCGCGCCCGGGATAGGCGAAGGCGACGCCCTGAAAGTGAATGGCGCCCGAGACGCGCGTCAGCTTGAAGGCGGCCGGATC
>CAMLKX010000221.1 GCA_946480515.1 uncultured Sphingomonadaceae bacterium
CACGGTCGCCCCGTGGTTCGGCTGATCACCATCCCCGAGGGCATGCCCGCGATCCTGGTTCAGGAGAAGCTCGCATCGGTGCCAGACCTGACCGGGCCGGCGCCGCTGCCGGCAGAAGGCAGCGTGCTGCCGAACAGCTATGACTGGCAGGCCGGGGAGCCACGCGCTGCGGTCCTCCAGCGGATGACATCGGCGATGGACAAGCACCTCGCTGCGTTATGGGCAGGGCGCAAAGGCAATTGCCCCGTTTCGACTCCGCACGAGGCGGTCACGCTGGCGTCGATCGTGGAAAAGGAGACCGGCAAGTCCTCGGAGCGCCGGACGGTCGCGGGGGTCTATTGCAACCGGCTGCGGATCGGCATGAAGCTCGATGCCGATCCGACGGTCATCTATCCGATCACCAAAGGGAAACCGCTGGGACGCCGAATCCGGCGATCGGAGCTGAATGCGATCACCGGCTACAATACCTATCGCGAGCCGGGCCTGCCGGCGGGTCCGATCGCCAACCCCGGCCGCGAGAGCATTGCCGCGGTCCTAAACCCCGCGTCGACCCGCGCCCTCTACTTCGTCGCCGACGGCACCGGCGGCCATGTGTTCGCCGAGACGCTCGCTGAACATCAGGCCAATGTCCGTAAGTGGTATGCGATCCGCCGCAGTCGCGGCGAGATGTAGTCAGGAACTGGCGCTCGCTATCGCAGCTGCTGGAACGTAGCCGACGCGGCGTTCAACGCCCCCATAGCCCCACGCCCAATCCGACGTGCATTCAAGCATCTCGAAGGGGGCGCCTCGATCCAGCTCGGCGACGACCGAGGATTCCGCGGCCGCTCCGCTGCGCAACCAGGTCGCTTTCACGAGCACGCGTGGCAGCGGGACGGCATAATGCGAGGCGACGATCGTGCCCGCCAGCGCGATGTCGGCAAGGTCCGGGCGATAGGCCGCAAACGCGGGATCGGGAGGTTCGGACGACCCCCGCAGGACAAAGCCGTCAATGATGCGCGAAGAGCGGTTTGTCGGCTTGTGTTCTGGAGCGGCTGGCTGCGGATTCGTCTTCGTGGAGATTGCGTTTGAAGCCTTCAAGGAAATCGGTCCCGCTCCTGGTGCGGACGACGAACACGTTGCGGCGGTCGTCCTGGTCACGTTCGCGGCGGAGATAGCCGAGGGCCCCCAGCGTGTTCAAGGCGCGCGTGACTACCGGCTTGGAAACGCCAAGCATCCGGGCAATTCCGCGGACGGTATGAGGGCCGGGGGTTAGGTACACGATTAGGAGGAGCGCCATTTGACGGTTGGTCAGATCGGGAACACCCGACCGAACATAGGCGATTAGCGTTCGCATCCAGGAGGCCAGCGAAAGCTCGCCCATTGCCATACTCCATCCACACCGTCCCTGGTAAATCTCAAACGGCACAGAGGCTTAATTGTTGCGTATGCGGCCTAAAAATTCCCCGCCGAGTAGCGCCGACGGAGCATTTCAAACGCTGCCCGCATCCCCATCGCCTCGCCGCCGCGCGGACGGCCGGGCTGGACTTTCGGCTGCCACGCGAAGGTGTCGAGGTGGGCCCAGCGGACGCCATCCTGAACGAAGCGCTTGAGGAACAGCGCCGCGGTGATCGAGCCGCCGAACGGCGAGTCCGCCGAATTGCTGAGATCGGCGAGGTCGGACTTTAGCATGTCGTCATAGCCGTCCCACAGCGGCATCCGCCACAGCGGGTCGCTGACGGCCTTCGCCGCCTCCTCGATCTCACTCGCCAGATCATCATCGTTGGAGAAGAGCGCCGGCAGGTCCGGCCCGAGCGCCACCCGTGCCGCCCCCGTCAGGGTGGCGAAGTCGAGCAAAAGTTCGGGCTCCTCTTCGCAGGCCCGGGTGAGCGCGTCCGCCAGGATCAACCGTCCTTCCGCGTCGGTATTATCGATCTCGACATGAAGCCCGGACCGGCTGGGGAGCACATCGCCGGGGCGAAACGCACCGCCGCCAACAGCATTTTCAACCGTGGGAATGAGCAGGTGCAAGCGGACGGGCAGCCGGGCTTCCATGATCAGCAAAGCCAGACCGACGGCGTGAGCCGCGCCGCCCATGTCCTTCTTCATCAGCCGCATGCCGGCTGAGGGCTTGATGTCGAGCCCGCCGGAATCGAAACAGACGCCCTTGCCCACAATCGCGATCCGTGGGTGCCGCTCATCGCCCCATTCGAGCTCGATCAGGCGCGGCGCACGCTCCCGCACCGCCGCGCGACCGACCGCGGCGATCATCGGATAATCGCGTTCAAGCGCGTCACCGGAGGTCGACTGCACCTTCGCCCCGGAGGCCTCGGCTGCGCTGCGGATCGCCTGCTCCAGCTCGGCCGGGCCGAGGTCGCTTGCCGGGGTGTCGATCAAATCACGGACCAGCGCGGTTGCCCTCGCCAGACGTACCGCAGGCTCGATCTGGGCTGGATCACTCGTCAGCAGCACCCGTTCCCCGGCGGAATTCTGGGGCTTCTGCTTGTAGCGCTCGAATCGGTGCTGGCCGACCAGCCAACCCAGCAGCGCCGGGCCGGGCTCACGTCCTTCGGCGAGCCGGTATGCGCCGGCGGGGAGTGCTTCAGCGAGCTTCGCCAGGAGCTGCGCGACGCAGGCCGCAGCGAGCTTCGCCAGGCACCAGGGCGAAAGCCTCTCCACATTCGCAACCGCGGAGACCACCTCAAGCTCGGCCGAGCCGACGCCCGGCAGGATCAGAAATTGATAGCCGGTCTTGCCGTCGAACCGGGCAGCTTCGATCAGCGCGCGCCGCGCCTCGGACTGGGCCTTGATCCACTGCTCGGCCGTCTTTTTGTCAACCAGATGAATGGTACGCGCCGGCTGCCCGCGGTCCGGCTGAAGAAGCGCAGCAAAGTCGGTCATTGGGCTGCTGCCAGCTCCTCCGGAACGCCGTAGAGATCATGTTCGTCGGAATCCTCAACCAGCGCCGTTACAATGTCACCGGGTTGGAGCCCGCCCGCGTCGCGCAAGTGAACCTCACCGTCGATCTCGGGTGCATCGGCCTTCGACCGTCCAGTCGCGCCGCCGCTTTCTCCATCCACCGCGTCGATGATCACCGCGATGCGCTGGCCGAGCTTTCGCGCCAGCTTCTCCGCGCTGATCTGAGCGGTGAGAGCCATCACCCGCGCGTAGCGCTCCTCCTTCAACTCGTCCGGAACCGGATCGGGAAGATCGTTGGCCGGAGCCCCGGCAACCGGCTCGAACCGGAACGCGCCGACGCGATCAAGCTGCGCTTCGGCCAGCCAGTCGAGCAGATATTGGAAGTCTTCCGCCGTCTCTCCGGGGAAGCCGACCACGAACGAGGAGCGGATGGCGATGTCGGGAACTTGAGCCCGCCACGCCTTCAGCCGCTCAAGCACCTTTGCTTCGTTGGCCGGGCGGCGCATCGCCTTCAGGATGCGGTCCGACCCGCTCTGCATCGGGAAGTG
>CAMLKX010000222.1 GCA_946480515.1 uncultured Sphingomonadaceae bacterium
ACATCGTCGAGAGTCATTCCCCGAGCGCGTCGCACTTCCCGAATTCGAGTCAGCATAGCCCCTCACAACGAACCGATATGGTTTTATGTCTTTCCTACAGTTTCGCCGATATGGCAAGAGCGGCGCGGCATTAAGGAGCGGGAACATGGGTGGGACAAGGCTGCTGCAGGAGCGGGTATTACAGCAGGTGGCGGATGGGCCGGTTTCCCGCGGCGGGCGGAAGTGCGTCCGATCAGTCACGGTGAACGCTGCTGAGTCACCGCTTGGGTGGCTGCTGGCACGCGGGCTTCTGAGCCGCCGGCTCTACGATGCGGGAGAACGCTTGCGCGACGACTGGGAGCGGGCCCAGCTTTCGCCGCGAGTCACCATGGCATGGAACCCGACGCCGATCTCACGCGGGAATGGAGGACCGGGTCCGGGCGCTGATCAATCGACGTTCCAGATCGACGCGCGACGCCGTTTCGACGGTGCCGTCGCCGCTGCCGGGCCTGGTCTTGCCGACATCCTGTGGCGGGTCGTGTGCGCAGGCGAAGGGATGCGCGAGGCGGAATCGGCGCTTGGCTGGCCCGCGCGCGCGGGCAAACTGGTGCTTGGAATGGCCCTGGAGCGCGTCGCAGATTTTTACCGCATCCGATAGGCCTCAGCGGATCTAGGACTCCCGTCCTGCTCCATCAGTGGAATCCCCGCGGCTCGATTGGGTGCCTTCGACATTTTCGGTCGGAGTGTCCTGGCTGGGCTGAACTCCTTCGCCGGTCTTGCGGCTGCTGCCGCTGCCCGGCTTGCCACGACCGATGAACTCGCGGCTGCCTTCGGTGCTGTCGCCAGAAACTGCGCCGCGGCCTTCGGATTCCTGCTGCCGCTTGAGATATTCCTCGCTGCGATCCTGAACGCCGGGACCGATTGCCGCGCGGCGATCTTCGCTAACCGACTCCTCTGGGCGATTGTCTGGCTTCAAGGTTGAATGGCCGCCGAGGCTAGCGTCTTCGCCGGCGGTCTGGGCGTCCTTGTTGCGACTGTCGTTCGTCATTGCTGGTTCCCGTGAAAAATGCCGCGCCCTCCCGGAGGAAGGCGCGGCTGCTTCCCGCTAGTCGCTAGGAAGTACGGATTTATTCACGATCAAGATCGGAACTACGTTGATCAGATTGATCAGTCGTCGACCGGTCGCGATCGATCATCGTGTCCGAGCCGCGTCCGCCCTGGCCGCCCTGCTGCCGATTGCGGTCGCGGTCCTGGTCATGCTGTTGTTGTTGGCGAGGCTGACGGCTTTGCGCGTCACCCTGTTGTCCAGCCTGACCCTTTCCAGCCTGACCCTGCTGCTGTTGGCGGTTTTGGCCCTGCTGCTGTTGCTGTTGCTGCTGCTGGCGATCGGCGTTCGCTTGCCTGCCGGTGTCCTGGTCGCGCCGTTCCATCATTGTCTCCTTGAATGGCTCAAAGTTCCCCACTCGCGGAAATAACCGCAGCTATTCCAAAGCGTTCCGGGAGGCAGCGGACCATTGCGGCGAACCGAGGCAAAAAAAGAGCCACCGGTTTTCGCCGGTGGCTCTGATCTTTCTGCGGACGGCGGACCGATTTAAGCGGCCGCTTCCTCCTCTGCTGGGGGCAGAGTGCCGGGCTCGGCGTTTGCCTCATAGGCTTCGGTGAAGCCCGCCTCCTCGCGCTCGAACATCGACGCCATGACGTCGATGCCCTGCGCCTGAAGCTCGGCCTCTTCCGGAGAACGGGCAACGTTGACGCTGACCGTCACCGCAACTTCCGGATGCAGCGCGACCCGAATGTCATGCATGCCGATCGCCTTGATCGGCCGATCGAGCACGACCTGGCTCTTGGACACTTTCGCGCCGGCAGCCTCGAGCGCCTCAACAATATCCCTGGCGCTGACCGAGCCGTAGAGCTGGCCGGTATTCGACGCCTGACGGATCAGTTGAACCGTCTTGCCGTCGACACCCTTCGCAGCCTTTTCGGCGTCGGCACGGCGCTCGGCATTGTCAGCCTCGATCCGCGAGCGGTTGGCTTCGAAGACCTTGCGGTTCGCCTCGTTGGCACGAAGCGCCTTCTTGCGGGGAAGCAGATAGTTGCGGGCAAAGCCGTTCTTGACGGTGACCACGTCACCAATCGCGCCGAGCTTCTCGACCCGCTCGAGCAGGATAACTTCCATAGCTCGCGCTCCTTATTTCACAATGTAGGGCAGCAGGCCGATGTGGCGGGCGCGCTTGATCGCCTGAGCCAGCTCACGCTGCTTCTTGGTGGACACCGCGGTGATCCGCGACGGGACGATCTTGCCGCGCTCGGACACGAAGCCCTGCAGCAGGCGGACGTCCTTATAGTCGATCCGAGGGGCGTCCTTGGCGGAGAAGGGGCAGCTCTTGCGGCGGCGGAAAAATGCACGGGCCATCGGTTACGCTCCCATCTCTTCGCGCTCACGGCGCCCGGATTCACGATCGCCGCTGCGCTCACCACGCGCGCGGTCACGCTCGGAACGGCGCATCATCGCCGAGGGGCCTTGCTCATGGGTGTCGACGCGGATCGTCATGAAGCGGATCACGTCTTCGTTGATCCCGGTCTGACGCTCCAGCTCCGCGATTGCGGGGGCCGGGGCATCAACCTCGAGCATGACGTAGTGCGCCTTGCGGTTCTTGGCGATGCGGTAGGCGAGGCTGCGAAGCCCCCAGGTCTCGGCCTTCACAACCGATCCGCCATTGTCCTGGATGATCTTGGTGGCGTTTTCCGCCAGCGCATCGACCTGGGCCTGGGCCAGGTCCTGACGCGCGAGGAAAACATGCTCGTATAGCGGCATGTGTCTCTTTCATGTTGGCCGATCGCTGACGTACCCCAGTGGCACGCCCCTCCGGCTGTCGTCTCAAATGCAAAAGCGGGCGGCGGCACGACCGCTCGCCCAGCGGCGGCCCTATGGCGGAAAAGCGCGGAGAGGGCAAGCTTGTCGGCGGTTCCGGCGTGGAGGCTTGGCAAACCCATGGCTGCGGGCCTAGTCCGCGCGGGTCAACAACGGGACATTCCATGCGCGCATTCCTTTTTCCTGGGCAGGGCAGTCAATCG
The DNA here is from genome assembly GCA_946480515.1 of uncultured Sphingomonadaceae bacterium. Next base: position 3,055 of record CAMLKX010000222.1, read on the forward strand.
GTCGGCATGGGCGGGGCACTGGCGGAAGCAAGTCGCACCGCGCGAGACATCTTCGACGAGGTGGACGAGGCGCTCGGCCAGAACCTGGCCCGCCTGATGCGTGAAGGGCCTGAGGATCAGCTGACCCTGACCGAAAATGCCCAACCGGCGATCATGGCGAATGCTCTGGCGGTGTTCACGGTGCTCACTCGCGACGGCGCAGTGGATCTGGCCAAGTCAGCACGGTTCGTGGCCGGGCATAGCCTCGGCGAATATTCCGCCTTGTGCGCCGCGGATGCATTCGATCTGGCGACCACGGCGCGGCTGCTCAAGCTCCGCGGCCAGGCGATGCAATCCGCGGTTCCCGTGGGCGAAGGCGCGATGGCCTCGCTGATCGGGCCC
>CAMLKX010000223.1 GCA_946480515.1 uncultured Sphingomonadaceae bacterium
TAGGCATTGTGGAACACAAGGTCGGCGGCGAACACCGTGCCAAGCTCACCGCTGCGAACCAGATCGCGAATGCGCTGCATCCCGGTGGTGAAGCGATAGCTGAGATCGACTCCCAGCAGGCGATCGGCATCGCGCGCTGCATCGACCACCTGACGGACTTCAGCAGCGGTTCGCCCGAGCGGCTTCTGACAAAATACTGCGACTCCTCGTTGCAAGGCGCGAACTGATTGCTCGGAATGAAGCGCGCTCGGGGTGGCGATCACCAACCCATCAAGGTCCAAGCTCAGCAGGTCATCGAGATCGCTTGCGACCACTGCATCGGGCGCGAGTGCCAGTGCCTGCTGGACGCACTCCGATGAGGGGTCGGAAATCGCCGCCGCCTCGATCCGCCCACTGGCAAGCATCGCTTCCATGCGGTTCCTGCCGATCCACCCGACGCCGAGGAAGCCGACCCGTGGCCTCACGGAACGACGATCGCCTTAAGAAATCCATCAGGGCGGTCCCGCGTCGCGTCGAGCGCTTCTCCCAAGGCTTCCAGCGGGTACCGGTGCGTGTACAGCGGCGAGGGATCGAGCCGCCCACCCCTCACCGCCTCGGCGGCTTCGCGCATGCCTTCGAGATAGGCGAGCGGGTCACGTTCATGCGCGTTGATCACGTCAATCCCACGCCAGTTCCACAGCTGCATATTGACCTGCCGCGGTCCATCCTGATGATAGCCGGCGATGATCAGTCGGCCGCGCTCGGCGGTGATCTCCGCCGCCAGGTCGAGCGGCCACTCCTTGCCGACCGCTTCGATCACGCGCTCGCAGAAACGGCCGCCCGTCAGAGTCCTGACCCGCTCGATGATCGCCTGATGATCGTCCATCCGGATCAGTTCGGCAGCGCCAAATTGCCGCGCGAGATCGAGTGAAAAATCACGCCGGGAAATCGCGAGCACTCGTGCACCAGCCTCACTCGCCAGCCGCGTGAGGATCGCGCCAAGGAAGCCGATGCCGACGATCGCCACCGTCTGACCGGCCACGATCTCAGCTCTTCGAAAGATGTTGAACGCGCAGCCGAGCGGCTCGCCAGGGAAGTCGGTTTGGGCAAGCTCCGTCGGGAGGCGGAGGGCTGCACTGGCTTCCGCAATGTCATATTCGGCATAGGCATTATACGACAGCGCGGCGACCCGGTCCCCGACCGCAAATTGATCTACGCCCGGGCCGACCTGATCGACGACACCCCACGCCTCATGCCCGAGCCCGCCAGGCTCTCCTGGATAGGACACCCACTGCGAGCCGGCCCACGGAGTCAGGTTTGACGCGCAGACACCGCATCCTTCGACCTTGAACCGAATTTGCCCCTGGCCGGGATCGGTTATTGGAACATGGTGGACTGCAATCCACCCAGGACGCTCAAGAACTGCCGCACGCATCGCTTTCCAACGAGGGTCTACAAAGAAGGTTTCGCAGCAAGTCCGAAGCGCTTGAGAAGATGCTCGCAGCGGTCGAAGAAGGCGCCAGTTCGGCCGCGTGAGTAGACGAGGCCGCCGTAAAGCGAGCCGATCGTGCGTGCCCATGCAAGATAGAGGCGCGGCCATCGCAGCGCTCGCGCAAGATAGAATATGCGGTGGCTCCAGCGCGCGATATGAGCGCGTAGCCGATACACCAGTTTGCGTCTCAGGCTGAGCGTCGGCGCGTGGTCGGAAACCCGCTTGCGCGGGCTCAGATGTCTGCGGCGGTGCGCAAGGCGGTAAGACAAGCCCTCGCGCCGATGACGAAAGCCCGCCTCCTGGGTGCGATGGACGAACTCACCGTCAACCGGTTCGAGCGACACGCGCGACTGCTCAGCCCCATCCTGTAGTAGGGAGAGCATCTCTGGTGAGCGGACCACAATCACATTCGTGCCGCGGCCGTCCGAAGAATAGGGCTCGAGCCAGGCATCGCCGACCGACACATCCGCTGTCTCGGCAACGACATCATCGCAGAAGTCGCAGGCGCTGTTCTGGAAAAAGCCCGCGCCCCAGTCGCCATCGGCCAGGTGCCACCAATCCTGCGCCGCATTTCCGCCGTGCTTCAGGTCGAGCGACGCGCGGTACCAATTCGCCGGCCGTGATGGGTCCTTGAGCCGGTAATCGATCGCCGAGACGTTGCCGATCCGCTGACCCATCTGCCACGCGAAGCTTTCCGCCATGCGGCTGCTCTTCATGTGGCCGCAGAACAGACCGATGGTGCAGACGATCCGCTCGGCGAGAACCGGATCTTGCTTTCGCAGCAGGTGCACCGCCTTGAGGAAGCACGGAATGCCGACGACGGCGTAGCGGCCCGGCACGTTCCGGATTTCGCGCACGACCTGCGACAGTTCGATCGGATAGTAGCGGGATTTGGCACCCTGCCCGACCGCCTCGAGGGTTCGCGAGATGCGATACTCGAACAGCCGCCCTGAGTCCGGATCGCAGGGAACCACATGCGCCACTCCGTCGACCCACTGTCGCGACAGCAGTTCAGCGGCGATCCAACTCACCAATCCGCCGGAACTGCCCGAACTGCGGAAGGCTCCTTCTTCGACATGGCCGACGAACGCCGCCGCATAGCGTCCGACCTTGGGATGCTGCTCGCTGCAGTCCGGGAACAGTGATTGCGAAAGCGTATCTTCATTGTCTGCATGAGGCGAAAAGGGACAGGTGCGGGCAAGCGTTTCGGATCTCGCCTGCCGCCAGGCGGCCGGTCCGCGTGGTTTTAACTGGCCAAATCGATCCCAATCCATTCGCGCCACGTGGGAACTCGATTGCGCCACGCATGACCCGCATCCGATACACAGGCCTGCTCGCGCGATCTGCTCAGGCGACAGCGAGCGCGGCTGCGATGACATGGTTGAGATACTCGGTGGATTCGCCGCGCACCTGCGTGATCCGCTGTTGCACTGAACTGTCCGGCGGCTCGGACAGCAGGCGCTCGCATTCCGCGTCGGCATCATTCTCGGACACCATGTGCGAATGGGCGCCAAGCAGCCGCAGCAAGCCTCGAATCTTGTTCGAGCGATAGGTGGATTCGGCGCAGGCGAATGGCTTGCGATTCAACAAGGCGAACACGCAGCCGTGAAAGAAGTTGGTCGCGACGCCGGTGGAATGCGCGATCAAGCCTGCAAACTCGTCCGGCCCCGCCGCGATCTCCTGCTCGTCAGCCCAGTCGTTGCGATAGCCGATGCTGACCAGGCGCAAGTTGCGCCGCTTCGCGGCCCGCCGCACCGCCTCCGCAAACCAGTCCGGAAACGAGTGGCCGTAGACCGCGATATAGGGTGTGCGCGGTGCCTCGCCGGACGAGCGAACGCGCGAGGCGAATTGCAGACAGGGATCAAGGACGATGCACGGTAGAAGACCAAGCGTCGCTTTGATCAACTGCTGCGAATTGTCGTCGCGCACGGAGATTGACGCGAAGCTC
>CAMLKX010000224.1 GCA_946480515.1 uncultured Sphingomonadaceae bacterium
AACATGGACGGGCAAGCGCTGGTAATCTCGCTCGGAGTCCACTCGGCGGTGGTTGAGACCGAGGTCCGGATTCATCCCGCTGCGAACACCAAGCTGATGGGCCTTTATGCGTCGGGCGGGAACCTGTGCACCCAATGCGAGGCGGAAGGGTTCCGGCGCATCACTTTCTTCCCGGACCGGCCCGATGTGTTGTCAACCTACCGGGTTCGCATGGAAGCGGATGCAGCGCTCTATCCGGTGCTGCTCGCCAACGGCAATCCGGTCGATCAGGGGCAGGCTGACGGCGGCAGACATTGGGCGGTGTGGGAGGATCCGTTCCCCAAACCCTGCTATTTGTTTGCGCTGGTCGCGGGCGACCTCAAGGCCAACCAAGATCGCTTTACCACTCGCTCCGGACGGGAGGTGGAGCTTGCAATCTGGGTTCGTGAGAAGGATCTGGCGCGGACCCAACATGCCATGCAGTCGCTCAAGCAGGCGATGGCCTGGGATGAGCGGGTGTATGGCCGGGAGTACGATCTGGACCGGTTCAACATCGTCGCCGTCGAAGACTTCAACTTCGGCGCGATGGAGAACAAGGGCCTCAACATCTTCAACTCACGCTACATCCTTGCCGACCCTGAAACTGCCAGCGACGCCGATTTCGATGCCGTCGCAGCGGTTGTGGCACACGAGTATTTTCATAACTGGTCCGGCAACCGGGTAACCTGCCGCGACTGGTTCCAGCTGAGTTTGAAGGAAGGCTTCACCGTCTTCCGTGACCAGCAATTCTCGGCGGACATGGGATCGCCTGCAGTGGAGCGGATCGACCAAGTGCGCACGTTGCGCGCGACCCAGTTCCCGGAAGACGCCGGACCGCTCGCTCATCCGGTCCGGCCAGACAACTATATCGAGATTTCGAATTTCTACACGGCCACGGTCTACAACAAGGGCGCCGAGCTGATCCGGATGCTTCAGACCATCCTCGGCCCCGAGCAGTTCCGGGCAGGAAGCGATCTCTATTTCGAGCGCCATGACGGGCAGGCGGTGACTTGCGACGATTTCGTCGCCGCCATGGAGGACGCCAGCGGTGTCGATTTGTCGCCCTTTCGGAGCTGGTATTCTCAAGCCGGAACCCCCCAGGTTGAGGCTCGATTGGAATTCGACGAAGCGCGCCAGCAAGCGACTCTAGACCTGCGTCAGACGGTTCCGCCCACACCCGGACAGCCGATCAAGCAGCCGATGCCGATCCCGCTCAAGCTGGCCCTGATCGGGGCGGGAAGCGGCGCGGAGATCGCCAGCGAACGACTGCTCGTTATGGGCGGAGAGCAGGCAAGCCTGACCTTCCAACAGGTGACGGAGCCGCCGCTGCTGTCGATCAACCGTGGATTTTCCGCTCCGATCACAGTGAAGGCAGAACGACGAGCGGGCGAGCTTGAGCGTCTCGCCGTCAGCGATTCCGATCCGTTCGGGCGCTATGAGGCGATGCAGGAACTCATGCGTCGTGACTTGCTTGCCGCGGTTGCCGGAAGATCGCCCTCGACGGAGCCTCTATGCGAGGTGATCGCGGCGACCCTCACTTCGAACGCCCTTGACCCGGCATTCAAGGCTGAATCGATCATCCTTCCTAGCGAGGCGTTCCTGGCCGAATTGGTTGAGCAGGCTGATCCCGGCGCGATTCATCACGCTCGGGAGGAGTTCCGTTCGAGCATAGGGCGGTCGCTCCTGTCCCAATTCGAAGCTGTCTATGCATCGGCTGTCGCTGATCCATCGAGCTTGGCGCCTGAAGACAAGGGGCTTCGGCGGCTTCGCTCGGCGACCTTAAGCTGGATTGCGGCCGCGGATGGGGATCGCGGCGCAGACCTGGCGAAACGCCAATTTGATCAGGCGCGGACGATGACTGAATGTCAGTCGGCACTTGTCGCTCTTGCGCACCTTGGCGGCGAACAAGCGAACGCTGCGCTGTCCGCCTTTTACGAGAGGTTCCGGGACAACGCGCTGGTGCTCGACAAATGGTTCTCGGTGCAGGCATCGGCGGCTCGGGAGGACACGGTCGAAGCCGTCGAAGCGCTATCGCGCCATGCGGACTTCACCCTTGCCAATCCAAACCGTCTGCGCTCGCTTGTCGGCAGCTTCGCGGCGACGCCGTTCCCCTTCCACCGCGCCGATGGGGCGGGGTATCGGCTGCTCGGCCGCATGATCCTTGCTGCGGATGCGATCAATCCGCAGACCGCGGCTCGCTTCGTCCCGCCGCTGGGGCGTTGGAGGCGTTACGACGGCAACCGGGCGGCGATGATGCGCGCTGAGCTTGAGCGGCTGTTGGAGGCTCCGGGACTCAGCAAGGATGTCTTTGAGCAGGCGAGCAAGAGCCTGAACTAGCAGGCGCCAGAAACAGTCTTATCCACCGACCCACTGGGCGACGTCGCGCGCAACCTGGTTGGCCGCTTGATTGAGCGCGGAGCCGACCGTTCGCGCGGTTCCATCGGCGGGAGCGCTGGCGGTGAAGCGCCGCGTTTCGACACGGGTCCCGCCGCCGGTCGACAGTGCAGCGTCGTAGACGACGAGCGCCGACCCGGTTGCCGCGTCATAGCCGAAGCGGTGCAACTGCCCGGAAAGACGCAGACCCGGGTCGAGCGACGTCTGCAGCGGGCCAAGCACGACGCGCCCGGTCGTCCGCACGATCGTCTCCGACAACAGGTTGCGGAACAGTCGGTCGGGCGTGTCCACCCACTGCAGATTGGTGATGTAGGCGACTTGCGTCGGACTAGCTTGGGCCGGCACTCGCACCGCCCGCAATTCCCGCGGTCCCTCGCCGCTCGCCTCGCGCACCCGGGAGCCGCTGACCGGTTCACGGCGCTTGGTGCCGGGGCCGTCGGCGTGAGCGTCAGCAATGTCGGCGGCACTTTCTGCCCACCGCCCAGCAACGAGGCGCATCCCGCGGTCGCAAGCGCCAGTGCCGCCACGGCCATGATGCGGATCATTGGTTTCATTGGCTCTTCCCAGGCTTGTAATCCGGAAGCTTCGGGGCGCCGAGCGTCCCGCCGATTCCGCCCCGCTCGAGCCGTTCGGAAACGCCGGTCAGCGACTGGCTGAGTTCGCGCAGGTCGCGGACCAGCCGGTTGGCCTCCGGCAAGGTGCTCTTCGAGAAATTCTGGATCCCCGGGCGAGCGTCGGCGACGACCGCATCGAGATTATTGGCGGCGCGTTCCACGGATGCGATTGCGCGGCGCAGGTCCTCTGCGGCGGGCTTCCCTTGCTCGTTCACGAGCTTGTTGGTGCTTCCCGCGAGTTCCGCGATGCGGTCGGCGGCGATCGCCGCATTACGCGCGGCGACGCGGGTCTCAGCGATCGTGTCGGCCATGTCGGGCGCTCGCTCGGCGAGGACGTCGGTGGTCCGTTCGACATTTTCCAGGATGTCCGAGATGGCATTCTGGTTTTTGT
>CAMLKX010000225.1 GCA_946480515.1 uncultured Sphingomonadaceae bacterium
CCTGGTCCATCTCACCGCGGATCCTGAAGCCCTACGCCGACCTAATGATGGTGGCAGGCATCAACCGCTTCGTTCTGCATAGTTCCGTCCACCAGCCCCTGATGGGCAAGGCGCCGGGTCTGGTGCTGGGACCGTTCGGCCACTGGTTTAACCGCAACGAAACCTGGGCCGAACAGGCTGGCCCGTGGGTCGCCTATCTCGCCCGCGCATCACATTTGTTGCAGCAAGGGCAGACCGTGAACGACGTCGCGGTGTTCTATGGTGAGGGCACCTCGATCACGGGGCTGTTCCGTGACAAGCCTCCTGCGGTGCCGCAGGGCCTGCAATATGATTATGTCAATGCGGACGCGATCAAGACTCGCCTGAGCGCCAGGAACGGCCGGTTGGTCACCCCGAACGGGATGTCGTGGCGCATGCTGTTCATGAGCGGACAGACCCAGTGGCTGACCTTGCCGACCCTCTTGAGGCTGCGCGATCTCGTGCGCGAGGGCGCGGTGATCGCCGGCGAACGGCCCATTGGATCGCCCAGCCTCAGCGATGATCAGGCGAAGGTCCGAAGGGTGATTGCTGAACTGTGGCCTTCGCCGAGTGGAGTGCACAAGGTCGGCAAGGGCAGGGTTTATGCGGCGGCAACTCTGGATGCCGCCGTGGCGGCGGAGCAGATCGGCTCAGACTTCGAACTGGTCGGAGCGCCAACCGACGCGGAGGTTCGCTTCCTGCACCGCCGCCTGCCGAATGCGGAGATCTACTTCCTCTCAAACCGCAAGGACAAAGCCCTGACCACGCGAGCCGCGTTCCGGGTAACTGGCAAGGCGGCCGAGCTTTGGGATCCCGTCAGCGGCCGTGCGCGGCCGGCGAGCTACCGCGTGGAGAATGGCCGAACCATCGTCGACATCCCCTTCGATCCGTTCGGTTCGACCTTCGTGATGTTCCGTCAGAGGGGGCCCGCAGCCCGTCAATTCCCAACGGCGGCCCTGCAGAAGCTGGCTGATCTATCGGACAATTGGTCGGTCGCGTTCCCGCCGAACCGGGGAGCGCCCGCCGCCATTAAGCTTGACCAGCTGCGCGATTTGAGCGGGCTTTCCGAGCCGGGCGTCAAATATTTCTCCGGGACAGCAAACTACACGCGTTCGCTGGAAGTGCCCAAGGCTTGGCTCAATGACGGCAGCCGGCTGCAGCTTGACCTCGGCAGGGTCGAGGTGATCGCCGAGGTGCTTGTCAACGGCCGCTCGGCCGGCATCGCCTGGACGGCACCCTATCGCGTGGACGTTACCGATTTGCTCAACCCGGGCACGAACCGGATCGAGGTGCGATCCAGCAATCTGTGGGTCAACCGTGTGGTTGGCGATCGTCAGCCCGGAGTCACCAAGCGGATCAGCTTCACCCACGAGGATGCCGCCAGTCTGGGCCTTGAACAGCCGCGCAGCATCTTCGACAAGATCGGTCCCGGCGGCAAGCCCTTCGGCGGCACCCCGTACACCCCCAACACGCCGCTGCCCGCTTCCGGGCTTGTTGGGCCCGTACGATTGGTGGGGCAAAAGTCTGCCGGTTGAGCCCGAATGCGATCGATCAGGTGTGTGGAACGCCCGCTCACCAAGTGAGCTGGCTTGCGGGTTCGTGCTCGCTACGCCATGGATGTGTGCAAGCTCCGCAGCGGGACGGCCCGCTAGGCTAAGCCGAGCAATCGCTCGGCTGCAAGCAATGGCCGAGAACTGCGGAAGGTAGTCGGTCCTGAGATCAAATAATCCGCTGATGCAAAATGCTGTCACACGCACAAGGTCAATTCGCTGCGCTCAATGGGCTCCCCAGGCGCCCTCCGTCCGGATGGATCGCCAGCGCTGGACCTGCGGCCAACTGATACTGATCTGAACACGAGCCCAAAAGCGCCGCGCAGTACAAGAGCACTGCGGATTCACGGGACGATCGCCCATGACCTGGGGATCGCGATCGTCAGCGGTCAATATCGGCCTGGGGAGGTTCTGCCCGGTGAGATTGCCTTCGCCGATCGCCTGAAAGTGTCCCGGTCTGCTTATCGGGAAGCGATCCGGATCTTGGCCGCCAAGGGGCTCGTCACTTCAAAGCCCAAGACTGGGACCCGGGTTAATGAGGTCAGCTGCTGGAGCCTGCTCGATCCCGACGTGCTGGCTTGGACTTTTGAATCTGAGCCCAGCGAGGCATTCGTGCGCGACCTGTTTGAGCTTAGGATGATCATCGAGCCAGCAGTCGCCGAGTTGGCGGCGGTGAGGCGCGACCAGGCCGACCTCACCGCCATGAGAGAAGCGCTCGACGCCATGAGCCATCACGGATTGGCGAAGCAGGAAGGTCGTGAGGCGGATCAGCGCTTCCATCGAGCGTTGCTGCAAGCTGCTCGAAACGGGCCCCTGCTTTCGCTGGCCAGTTCGATCGAGGCCGCAGTTGCCTGGACTACGGCGTTCAAACAGCGAAGGCGGTCTCTGCCGCCGGACCCAATTTCCGAGCATCGTGCCGTGCTGGAGTCAGTGGAGCGGGCCGATCCGGCCGGTGCACGCGCGGCGATGACGCAGCTCGTCAGCCTGGCGCTCGATCACACGAAAGCGGCTTTGCGCAGTTAGGCAGCTCCAATCGTTGACCGCGACATGCTGCCGATATACTCAGACAAATGCCAGGATTGGGGGTTTAGGCCCCCCAAAGGAAGATCTGAAAAATGGCTGCTTCACCGCCAACGACGGCTGGAGATATCGGCGTTGCCGACACCTACAAGGCCGCACTCGCGACGCTTGCGACCCTGTTCTTCATGTGGGGATTCATCACCGTCATCAACAATACGCTGCTGCCGCATCTGCGCAGCGTGTTCGAGCTCAGCTACACCCAAACGATCTTGCTCGAATCGGTGTGGTTCATCGCCTATTTTGTCGCATCGATTCCGTCCGCGAAGCTGATCGAACGGATTGGCTACAAGAGTTCGATGGTCATCGGGCTGGCGGCGATGGCCGCCGGCGCGCTGATGATGATTCCGGCCGCACGCATCCCCTCCTATGCGGTGGTGATGGTCGCATTATTCGTGATCGCATCGGGCATCACTCTGCTGCAAGTCGCCGCCAACCCCTATGTCGCGGTCATCGGGCCAGCCAAGTCGGCGCCGGCACGGCTGAATTTGGTCCAGGCATTCAACTCGATGGGTGCCACCCTCGCGCCGCTGTTCGGCGGTTATCTGATCCTCGGCCGAACCGAAGGTGGCCGAGTGGTCGGCGGAGCCGCCGAACTGACGCTCGAACAGCGCATGGCTGACGCCCAGGCGGTGCAGCTTCCCTATTTGCTGGTCGCCCTGACGCTGGTCGCCTTGGCGGTGCCGCTGGCCGCGGCGGTCAACTGGACGCTGCTGCAGCACCACCGCGGC
>CAMLKX010000226.1 GCA_946480515.1 uncultured Sphingomonadaceae bacterium
GGACTGGCCGAGGGTGAGTATCGCGCGGACCCGGCCGACGGCTTGCGGCTGAGGGGAGCGGTGATCCTCAACGCGGTCAAATGCCTGCCGCCCGCCAACAAGCCGCTGCCCGAGGAAATCGCCACCTGCCGCAACTATTTCGAAGCGGGACTGGCGGCGTTGCCGACGGTGCGGGTGGTGATCGCACTTGGTCAGATCGCCCACGTCGCCGCGGCGCGGGCGCTGGGGCTGCACCGGGTGAAGTTCGGCCATGGCGCGGAGGCGGTTGCACCCGATGGACGGGTGCTGCTGTCGAGCTATCACTGCTCGCGCTACAACCAGAATACGCGAAGGCTGGATGCCGCGATGTTTGAAGCGGTGTTTGCGCGGGCTGCGGCGCTCAGACGCGCTTGAGGTAGTCGAGGTAGGAGCCCTCGGGAGGGCTCGCCAGCGCGGCCATAACCGGCGCGAACACGTCTTTCGGCACCTGCTTCCCGGCCGACTTGTGGGCTTCGATGGAAGTCCATTTCTCGATGAAGATGAATCTGCTCGGCTGCTCGGTGTCGCGCAATAGCTCGACTCCCTCGGAGCGGTCGAGAGCACGGACGACGTCCGCCAGCGCCACCAGCGCCGTCTCAAGCGGAGCCTCCTGGCCCGGTGCGGCGCTCATCACATAGTGGCGGGCGACAGTCATTGCGGTCCCCTCAGATGTCCTGTGTGAGCCGGCCATAAAGCTCCGGCCGGCGATCGCGGAAGAAACCGAAGGCAGCCCGGTGCTTCTTCGCTTGGGAAAGATCGAGCGTCGCCACCAGGACGCCGCTTTCTTCGGCTCCGAATTCGGCCAGGATGTCGCCGCGCTCGTCACAGATGAAGCTGTGGCCGTAGAAGCGCTGACCGCTCTCGGTGCCAATACGGTTGGCGGCAACCACCGGTACGACATTGCTGACCGCGTGGCCGATCATCGCCCGCCGCCACAGCCGAGACGTGTCCAGGTCCGGGTCATGCGGTTCGGTACCGATCGCGGTCGGGTAGAACAGGATTTCCGCGCCCATCAGCATCATCGCCCGCGCGGTTTCCGGATACCATTGGTCCCAGCAAACGCCGACGCCAAGGGTCGAGAGGTGCGGGCCGGGCCAGACCTTGAAACCAGTATTGCCGGGGCGGAAGTAGAATTTCTCCTCATAGCCGGGCCCATCGGGGATGTGGCTCTTGCGATAGACTCCAGCGACCTTGCCGTCGGGTCCGACCATCGCGAGGCTGTTGTAATAATGCGGGCCGTCGGCTTCGAAGAAGCTGGTCGGAACCCAGATCGACAATTCTTTCGCCAGCTCGCGCATTGCCAGCACCGAAGGATGCTCGTTCACTGGCCGCGCGTTGGCGAACAGGCTCTCGTCCTCGACCCGGCAGAAGTAAGGCCCCTCGAACAGCTCCGGCGGCAGGACCACCTCCGCACCCTTGCTGGCCGCCTCGCGCACCAGCTCGGCAACCGCCATGATGTTGGCGACGTCGTCATCGGTAACGGCGAGCTGCAGAGCGGCAACGGTGACTTGGGTCATTCCTGCTCCTCGTCATCCCGGCAAAGCGGGGATCCAGATGATCTTCAAGCGCTGGTGCAGTGCTGGGTTCCCGCTTTCGCGGGAATGACGGATCGGGGCAAGCCCTACGCCGGCATCTGTTGGCTGATGCAGTGGAAGCTTCCGCCGCCGGTGAGGATGTGGTCAGCGCGCAGGCCAACCACCTTGCGATCCGGGAACAGTCGCTGCACCGCCGCGACCGCCGCTTGGTCATTGGCCGCGCCGTAGGCTGGGACCACGACTGCAGCATTGCCGATCAGAAAGTTCATGTAGCTGGCGGGGATGATCTCGCCGTCTTCGTTGGTGATTCGTCCCGGTGAGGGCAAAGTGACGATGTCGAGCCCGGCGTCAGCCAGCCGCCGCGCGGCCTCCGTGTAGATCGCCGCATTGGGATCGTCATCACACGGGGTTGGGATCGCCACCCGGCCGGGAGCGACGAAGCGCGCCAAATTATCAATATGGCCATCGGTATGATCGTTCAGTAGGCCATCGCCCAGCCAGACTACGCGGTCAGTCCCGAGGTCACGCTTAAGCCGTCCTTCGATGTCTTCGCGGGACAAGTCGGAGTTACGGTTGCGATTGAGCAAACATTGTTCTGTGGTAATAATTGTGCCGCTTCCGTCTCCCTCAATCGCTCCGCCTTCGAGAATCCAGTCGGATTTGGCATAGGGCAGCGCCGCGGCCCCAGCGAGCCGTTCGCCGATGCTGTCGTCGCCAGGCAAATCATATTTGCCGCCCCAGCCGTTGAAGCCGAAACCCTGCGCCCGCCGATCAGCGCCTGAGCCGAGGATGATCGGTCCGGTGTCGCGCAGCCAGATGTCGCCGAAGGGTTCGACCAGCACCTGCGCAAATGGCGCGAGCCTCCGGGCGGCATCGGCCGCCTGCTCAGTCGCGGCGACCAGCCACACCGCTTCACCCTGCCCATCCGCGTGAATGGCGGAGGCGAGCGCGGCGACTTCGTGTTGAGCGGGGACGAGGTCCTCCAGCCACAGCTCCGGATCGCTCGGGAAGCCGATCCACATCGCTGCGTGAGGTGCCCATTCGGGGAGAGGCGGTGAAGTCATCGGGGGCGCCTAACAGCCATGATAAATCCCGCCAAGCCGAGCCTTGCCTCTGATCGACTTGCAGGCTTCAAAGGTGAGATCCGATCGGGGGAGCTTGGTGATGCTTCTGAAAAAGGTTGTGAGTTCGGCACTACTCGCCGGCGTTTCTGCGATCGCGCAGGCGGAAGTCATGCCTATCGATCAGGCGGCAAGGTTGTTCGGGGCAAGGGAAGACGCCTGGGGAGCTGACCTCTCGCCATCCGGACGCAAGATCGCTTATCTCGCTGCCGGACCAGGAAGCCAAAGTATGCTCCGAGTGCTCGATCTCGACACCGGCAGAACCAGCAGCATCCTTGCGTCAAACGGCAGGCCCGAATCGCTCGACGCGTGCGAATTCGCGACCGAAACCCAGCTGATCTGCCGCTACAGCGGGAATGCCGAGGTCGACTCGATGCTGCTCGGCTTCTCGCGCCTCATCACCCTCAGCCTGACCGGAAAGGGGGTCAAGGAGCTTAGCTCCCGGCGCAGCGGCTACGACATGTACATCCGTCAGGACGATGGCGCAGTACTCGACTGGCTTCCCAATGAAGAAGGTTCGGTGCTGATGGCGCGAACCTATGTGCCGAAAGATGATAATCCGTCGATCATCAACAAGGACGAGCGGGAAGGCCTTGGCGTCGACAAGGTAAATCTTTCTTCGCTCAAGTCGAAAACGGTTGAGCCGCCAAAGCGGAACGTCTCGCTGTATATGACGGATGGCCGCGGCAACGTGCGCAT
>CAMLKX010000227.1 GCA_946480515.1 uncultured Sphingomonadaceae bacterium
ATTACATCGGGGACTATGGCGAGATGAGGATCGCCGAGCCAACTCCCGCCGGCTTCAAGCCTCGTGCTGGAAAATGGCGCGCCGGCCGCTTGCAGCTCAGCATTTCACAAGGGCCGTGCAACGACGGGATGAGCGACCTCGTGTATCGCGATACGGTCTCGCTCATCGCCGACGGCAAGCCGGTCAGCGGATGCGGCGGCGGCACGGTCGCACCGGACTCGCTCGACGGAACCCGCTGGAGCATCGTCGCCGTCAATAGCCAGCCGACCGGCGGCGGCGCATCCTATTATCTCGCGTTCCAAGGCGGGTCGCTGTCGGCCAAGTTCGGCTGCAACAGCATCGGCGGACCCTACTCGCAGAATGGCGACCATCTCGCCGCCACCGGCCTCGATCAGACCCTGGTCGGCTGTTCCGACCCCAGCAGCCAGTTCGAAACTCAGGGGCTCGCGATCCTGGGCAGCAACATGCGCGTCGAACGGCTCAGCGGAACCCGGCTCCGGCTAGTGAGCGAAGCCGGTTCGCTTGACCTGCGCCGGGTCATCTGACGCGGGAACCCTCGTCCGGCGGGCCGCGTTGGACGGATATGAAACGATTGTGGGTTCCAGTTGCGTCCGTGCTGAGCCTGCTGGTGGCGGCGTGCGAGACCGCACCTCCTCCCTACCCGCCCGATGGACCCTATCAATCCTATCCGCCCGACTCGAGCTACCCGCCGTATCCGCCCGGCGCTCAATACCCGCCCGATCCGAGCTATCCGCCGCAGGACCCCTCCTACCCGCCAGGCGCACCTTATCCACCGAACGCACCTTATCCTTCGTCTCCCTACCCGCCGGGCAATTATCAGCCCGGCGCCCCAGGAGTGCTGCCGCTCAGCGGGTCGCAGTGGCGGGTTCACGCCATCAACGGGCGGGACACGCCGGTCGGAGACTTCTTCATGCGGTTCGACCAGGACCGGGTCGAGATGAAGTTCAACTGCAACGGGCTTGGCGCCAATTATGAGGTGCGCGACATGGTCCTCGACCTCGGCGTGCTTGCCGGGACCAAGATGGCCTGCCCCGACATGAGCTGGGAACGCGACGGAACATCGATCCTTGAGCGGGACGTCCAGCTTTACTGGGCCGGGCCGAAACAGCTCACGCTCAGCAACAGCCGCGGTTCGATCCTCCTGCGACGGTAGCTACTCGGCGGCCTCGGCGGTACCCTCATCGGCTGGAGCGACTAGCTTGGTGAGCGGGCGAGGACTCGCCTCGATCATTGGCGGCGTACCGATTTCCTTGGCACTCCCAGCCCCCAAAGCTTCGAACCGCCGTGCCTGCGTGAACACCTGACTCTCGAAGCTGCCGACCATCTGGTTGTAGGCGGTACTCGCAGTTTGTAGATTGCTGCCCACCTTCTTCATATGCTCGCCCATGGTCGCCAGACGGGAATGCAACTCCTTTCCAAGGCGCGCAATTTCATCGGCTGCCTCACTTAGCCGCTCTTGCTTCCAAACACTCGCAACCGTTCTGGCTATCGCCACCAAATTCGTGGGCGTCGCCAACAGCACCCGCCGCTCAATTGCTGCTTGCCAGAGGTCGTAGTCCTCCTGATTTTGGAGATACTCGAGAGCGGCCGTTAAAAAATGCTCTCCTGGAATGAATAGCACAACATACTCAGCAGAACCGGCGAACTGTGCCCAGTAAGCCTTTGAGCTGAGTTGTTGAACATGGGTGCGAACCGAGCCCGCGTGGAGTTTGAGGTGATGAAGGCGAGTAGATTCCTCAACGCAGTCGCTGGCGTCAAGATAGGCATTCAATGAGCATTTGGCGTCGATGATTAGCTTGCGGCCGCCGGGCAGATTGATGATCACGTCTGGACGGAGGGTGCCGTCCCCAGTTTCCACCGAAACTTCCGTCTTGAAGTCCACGCCCTCGGTAAGGCCAGCCTGCTCCAGGACGTTCTTGAGGCTTTGCTCGCCCCAGCGTCCCCGGGCCTTGGGACTCGCTCGCAAAGTGTTCACCAGACGAGCTGTTTCCTCCTTTACGGCAGTGTGACCAGCGTGAAGCAACTCAACCGCCTTGCTAAGCTCGCGGTAGCTACCCTCTCGCTCCTTCTCGACCTTCGCCAGCCCCTCCTCATAGCGCTTCAGGGTCGTCTCGACCGGCTGAAGCAGGGTCTTCAGCTTCTCCTCATTGCGCTGCCCAGCCTCATCGAAGCGAGCATTGGCGCGTTTCAGGAACTGATCCTGCGCTTCGCCGAGCAGCTTGCCACCAATCTCCGCAAATTGAGCGGTCAACGCTTCGCGGGCTTCCTTCAGCTCCGTCATCTGCGCCTGATGCGCCCTCTGGCGCTCTTCGTCAGCAGCGCGTACTCCAGCTAGCTCAGCGACCAATACCGCGCTCTGCTGACGTTCGGCGGCAAGATTCCCCTCTACTTCGTTAAGCCGTCGAGTCTTTTCGGTCTCTGCAGCTAGATTGACAACCGCTTCGTTGAACCGGGCCCGCCAGCTTTCGCAGTCGCTGCGCGACTGTTCCAATTCGGTAAGCGCACCATCCCGCTCCCGGCGCAACAGCGCTGCCTGCTGGCGGCCGAACCACCAGCCCACCAGACTACCCAAGACCAATGTGATCACGCTGATCACAAACATCTGTATCGGAGTCACAATATCTCTCCCGAAATTGGAGGGCAGACACCGAGCCTGCCCTCCGTTTCAGAACATGCTCACACAATCCGAGAAGCACCGAAGAGCATCTAGTGCTTCAGCAAACGTGTGATAGGTTTTTGTAGATGCGAGCACGACCTCACCGCACGCGTCGATGAATTCGACGCGCCAGCCAGCGCCCTCGACTCCGACAAGTCGAAGTGTATCGAATAACATGTTGGATGCTCCCCTGTTCGACGTGTTTGGTCGATTTCCTGAGAGCCAATCGATTTGCAGCCAACATGTCACTCACCAGGGAGTAACAAAGGCTCAGGATCGATTCGGCCTCCCGCTCGACACTAAGTCAATGAAGCAACGTGAGTTTCGTGATTGGCAGTAAGCATCTCCCAGTCTGACGGCCTGACCTTACGCCAAATCCTATTTTGCACAAGTGGAACTTTCTTGCTTTGTTCCGGTTCGCGAAGAACAAGCAGGGAGGAATCAATGTCCATTCGCAAGATGATCGCGCTTCACCCGCGCGGCGGTGAGCATGTCAACCAAGCGCTCGGCGACGCCGTCCATCGCCGCGCGCACCTGCCCCTCGCGACTGACGTCGACATGCCAGTAATCGGCGTCGAAGCCCGCGCGGCGCGTCGTGATCAGCAGGCCGCCGACGGCGATCACCGCGTCACGCACGAGGCCTCCGGCGATCTGCTCGACGACGACGAACGCGCCGTCCTCGGCGACGCCGTGG
>CAMLKX010000228.1 GCA_946480515.1 uncultured Sphingomonadaceae bacterium
CGATCATGAGCGCATCTGTTGATCCCGACCGGTCCGAGTGGGACGTGATCGTCCGCTTCGACCCGCTCCGGCGCCGCTACGAGGTGGCGCGGCTGCAGGGGTCGCAGGTGAGCGTGCTCGGCGCCTTCGAGCGCCAGGCAGCGGGCGAGATGGACCGCCGCCGCCTTCGCCGAGGCATAGGCCGACGCATTGGGAGTGGCCGCAAGCGCATTCTTGGAGCCGATGAAAATAATCGAGCCGCCCTTCTGCGCTTTCATCAGCGGGAAGGCCGCGCGCGATGCGAGAAAATAGCCTTCCGCCAGCACGTCATAATTCTTGCGCCAAAGCTCGATTGTCGTCTCCTCGATCGGCGCGGATGACGCGAGGCCGGCATTCGCAACGAGAATGTCGAGCCCGCCGAATTCGACCGCGCAATCCTCGAACGCAGCCTTGACCTGAGACTCGTCAGTGACGTTGCAAACTGTCGCCCGGATCACGTCCTTGCCATAGGCTTTGGCCATCTCACCGCGAACGTACTCCAGCGCGTCGGCATGGAGGTCAGTCAGCATCACGCAGGCGCCGTCCGAGGCCAGCCGCCGCGCCGTCGCTGCTCCGATCCCTCCGGCGGCACCAGTGACCAGCGCGATCTTGCCGGCAAGCGGCTTCGGCTTCGGCATGCGCTGGAGCTTGGCTTCCTCGAGCGCCCAATATTCAATGTCGAACGCTTCCTGCTCGTCGAGGCCGATATAGCCACCAATGGCTTCAGCGCCGCGCATCACGTTGATCGCATTGCCGTAGAATTCACCGGCAAGCCGCGCCGTGGTCTTGTCGGCGGCGAAAGTCAGGCGGCCGATCCCCGGCACCAGCACCACGACCGGGTTGGGGTCTCGCATCGCCGGATCGCTGGCCCGGGCGCAGCGCTCGTAATAACCCTTGTAGCACGCGCGGTAGTCCTCGAGCTTGCCCGCCAGATAGGCCGCATCCTCGATCCTGGCCGGAACGAGCGTAAGAGGCGCGATCTTGGTGCGCAGGAAGTGGTCGGGACAGGAGGTGCCGATTGCCGCAAGCCGCTCAAAATCGCGGCTGCCGACAAATTCCAGCGCTTCGGCATCGTCCGAAAAATGACCAACCTTCGACCGCGCACCGACCATCAGCCCGCGTAGCACCGGCATCAGCTTCGCAGCCGCCGCCCTCCGCGCGTCGGGCGCGAGCGGAGCAACCGTCTGCCCGCCAAACGCCGGGCCTTTTAAGAGGCGCTGATTGAGATAGCCCGCGGCGTCGGCAATCAACGAGATGGTGTTGTCGTAACAATCTTTGGAGCTATCGCCCCAGCAGATGATGCCATGTCCGGCCAGCATGACGCCGCGCAGCCCGGGATTGGCTGCGACATAATCGCGCAGCCGCAAGCCGAGGTCGAAGCCCGGCCGCTTCCACGGCAGCCAGCCGACCTTCCCGCCCCAGATGTCCTTGGTCGCCTGCTCGCCACCGGCCGAGGCGGCAAGCGCGATGATCGAGTCCGGATGGACATGGTCGACATGCGCGAAGGGAAGATAGCCATGCAGCGGCGTGTCGATCGAGGCGGCTCGCGGATTGAGGTTAAAGGTGCAGTGCGGCAGATAGCCGACCATCTCATCCTCGAACTCGACTCCGCGGTACAGCCGCTCGAGGCCCAGCAACTTGTCGAGGTAGAGCGTCGAGAAGCCGTCGAGCTTCATCGAACCGATATCGCCGCCTGATCCCTTCACCCACAATACGGTGACCTCCTCACCGCTCAGCGGGTCACTCATCTTAATCTTTGCGGACGTGTTGCCGCCGCCGAAGTTGGTGACCGTCAAATCAGAGCCGAGAAGGTTCGAACGATAGAGCAGCAACTGCTCAGCTGACATTGCCGAGGCGTCCTGATCGGCCCAGCGGTTTTGTGGAATCGCGAACGGGATGGCGGCCGAGCCAATGACCGGCGCCTCAAGAATGTCCGACATTCAAACCTCATGTGGTTGATCGGAATGACCTAATGAATCTCTTGGCAAGGTTCAATCAAATTCGCTAATAACCGATCAACAAGGAGCAGGAGAGGCCGCATTGAGCGAGCACGTCGTTGTTCTCGACGTAGGAAAAACCATGTCCAAGCTGACGCTTTGGACTCGGGACGGTGAACTGATCGAACGGCGCACCCGCACGAACGAGCGCGTGAATGCCGGGGACTATATCGCGCTGGATGCACAGGGCATCGAGCAGTGGATGATCGCGACGCTGAGCGATTTCGCAAGGCTCGGTTCGATCCGCGCAATTTTGCCAGTTGCCCACGGAGCCGCAGCGGCAATCGTTGGTGACTCGGGCCTGATCCAGGGGCCGATCGACTATGAATCGCCGATCCCGGCAACCGAGCGCGCCGATTACGAGCAGCAGCGCGACCCGTTCAGCCGCACCGGATCACCAGGACTCCCGGACGGCCTCAACCTGGGCGCGCAGCTTCATCACCTCGAGCAACTCGATCCGGAGCTCGCATCACGAGCCTGGACCATCCTGCTGTGGCCGCAATACTGGGCGTGGGTGTTGTCCGGCGTTGCCGCGGCTGAAGTCACCAGCCTCGGCTGCCATACCGATCTGTGGAACCCCGCGGAGTCGGGCCCTTCAAATCTTGCCGTGTCTCGTGGCTGGGCTGAACGGGTTCCCCCCATCCGGCGCGCCGGCGAAGAGCTTGGAACAATTCGGCCAGAGATTGCCCGCGCCACGGGCCTGTCCGCCGAGGTCGCAATCCACTGCGGGCTTCACGACTCCAATGCGGCACTGGTTGCGGCCCGAGGCTTCCCCGAGCTCGCAGAACCTGAAGCGACCATATTGTCGACCGGGACCTGGTTCATCGCCATGCGGACTCCGGGTCGGGCCGCTGCCGTGAATTTGGCGAGCCTTCCGGAAGCGCGCGATTGCCTCGTCAATGTCGATGCCTTTGGCCTGCCAGTGCCGTCCGCGCGATTCATGGGCGGGCGGGAGATTGAGACTCTCACCGGCATCGACACACGCCGGATCGATATTGCGCCCGACCAGGAAGAGCTGGTCTTGGCCCTTCCTCGGGCGATCGCCGCGGGAGCCGTGGTGCTCCCAACCTTTGCCGGGGGTTTCGGTCCCTTCCCTCACGCGCGCGGCCGCTGGATCAACATGCCGGCGGAAGAGACCGAGCGGCGCGCCGCTGTCAGCCTTTACGCCGCCCTCGTCGCCGACGTGTCGCTGGACCTGATCGGAACGCGCGATCGGGTCCTGATCGAGGGCCGCTTCGCCGAGGCCCAGGTATTCGTTCGCGCACTCGCTTCCGTGCGGCCTGGAACACGCGTTTACGCTGCCAATGCGCACAACGACGTGTCCTATGGAGCGCTTCGGCTGCTCGACCCCTCGC
>CAMLKX010000229.1 GCA_946480515.1 uncultured Sphingomonadaceae bacterium
GCGCCGCGCCGCCGGGTCGAAGCGATCGTTCATGGCCGAAAGCTCAGCCGCCGACGGCGCTTCGGCGAAGATCCCGGGCGCGGGTCAGGATGATGTCTTCCAGCTTTTGGACGGTGGCCGCCGAAACCGGTGCGTCGACCCAAACGCCGTTCTGGTTGACCTGCCGCGAGGCCGCCACACGCAGCGCATCGGCGCGCAGATCCTGATCGAGGATTGAAGCAGTCAGCTTGACGCGCTCGCCGGGAGAACGCGGGTTCGCGTACCAGTCGGTGACGATCACGCCGCCATTGCTGTCCGCCTGGACCAGCGGAGCAAACGACAATGTGTCGATCGCCGCCCGCCACAAATAGGTGTTCACGCCGATGGTCGTGGTCCGTGACGGCGCCGTTC
Organism: uncultured Sphingomonadaceae bacterium; assembly: GCA_946480515.1. The sequence goes on from CAMLKX010000229.1 coordinate 391, forward strand.
CGCGCGGAATCTCCTGGTTGCTGGAGCAGGCCGGAGCGACCAGCGCCAATGAGACCAGCGCAATGAGTTTCGGAGACAGGCGGGCCATCGAATTTTTCCTGACTGGGAAGAATGTGAAGGGGGTTATAGAAGCTGTCCTGCCTGCCGCAAGCATCTTGCGAACGAGCGCCGGAGGGGCCGTATCGGGTGACTTTGTGGAGTCGCTGCAACACGGCTCGGGCGATTTGTATCGCATGTGGAATTTGGCGGAAGTCCGGCCTATATGCGACTCAACAGTGGGAGGTTGACGGTGTCCGCGGTCGAGTGGAATCGGGGGAAGCTGATCGGCGCGCTTGTCGCGGCGGGTCTGCTGCTGCCTTCCGCAATCGCCTTTGCGGCTGATGGCGGGAAAGCGCGTCCGCCGGCAATCACTCTCAGCACGGACAGAATCTCCACCTTCACTCCGGCCAACGCCGATCCTCGCCTCGCGGCGGAATTTGCCGGCCGTACCCCGGTTCCGGGTGACTTCAAGTTCACGCCGGCGCCGAGCAGTAAACGGCCCTCGCAGGTCCGCGTCGCGATTAGGGCGCGCGCTGCAACTCCGGGACAGGCGGCGGCACGGGCGGCGGATCTCGCGTCATCGAATTCGCCGGTCACGGCGCTCACGCCGACCAGCTACAACCTAGGGGTTTCAGTGGGTTGGCGGCGATTTGCGATCGCTGGCGACGTCGCCGAAGTGCGCAGTGGAAACCCCGCCGTCGGCAAGCGCGAAGGCGCGGTGGTTGCCGTCAGCTATTCGCTCAACAACCGGTTGACCGGCCGGGTCGCAGCGAGCGCCGACCGCAATCGCGGTGGCCAATTGGGAGCACTCGCAGGACCGGACAATTATGCGGTCGATGTGGGCGGCGCCTATAATCTTTCGCGCAACATCGCCGTGACTGGCGGAGTGCGTTACCGGGTCGAGCGCGACCGCGCGTCGACACTGGCCGACCAGCGGCGTGACAGCCAGGCGGTCTACGTCGGGACCGCGTTCAAGTTCTAATCCGCTGCCAGGCGTCGATCCCCGCCCAACCGTAAAAGCCCAGCCCGCGCAAAGTCCGGAAGCGGCGCGCGTCCACACCGCCCAGAGCATAGACCCGCACAGTGCCAGCCAGCCTGATCAGCGCTGCTGCCCGCATTCGGGGCATCGGCGCTGTGCCCGGATGTGAATTGGTCGGGAACATTGGCGAGAGGAAGATGGCACTGACCCGCTGACCCAGTGCCCGGCGCAACTCCGCGGCGGAGTGGACCGAAGCACTGAACGTCAGCATTGAGCGATGGCGGTCGCGATTGTGGACCCAGTGCGCGCCCGCCGCCTTCGCGATCTCCTCGCTGCCAGCGACCCCGACGCGCAGGCCACGGCTGTGGCCGAGATGGACGATCTTGCGCGCCAACGCCAGTCGCTGCGGCTTTGTCGATCCGTAATGGCGGACGATTACGCCTGCCCCCCGCGGCAATCGTCCGACCGCCGTGAACAAGCCATCGCCCATTCGCTCATCCGTCATCAACCAGCAGACCGGCAGGGAAATCTGGCGAGGGGACATCGGCCTTCCTATAGCAGCCACGATGAGCGATTCCCCAACCCTTCGGCTGACCCGGATCCGAGACGGGATCGCTGTCGCCGCGAAGATGGCGGGTCGCGATCCGGCCGGAGTTGAACTGGTCGCGGTTTCGAAGACTCGCGGCGCGGATGAGATCGAGCCGCTGATCGATGCTGGACACAATGCGTTCGGAGAAAGCCGGGTACAGGAGGCGCTAAGCAAGTGGCCGAAGCTTCGCGAGCGCCACCCTGGTGTGCGGCTGCACTGCATTGGCCGGCTTCAATCGAACAAGGCTGAAGAAGCGGTCCAGCTGTTCGACGTCATCCATTCCGTTGACCGACTGTCGCTGCTCGACGCGCTCACTCGCGCATCAGAAAAGACGGGCCGGACTCCGCACATCTATGTGCAGGTGAATGTCGGCGTGGAGGAGCAGAAGGGCGGCGTGGCAGTCGCGGAGCTTGGCGGGCTTCTGAGTGAGCTTCGTTCAAGCCCGCTGCCACTTGCAGGTCTGATGTGCATCCCGCCGCTCGACCAGGAACCAGGCCCTTATTTCGCGCTGCTGGCGAAGCTTGCCGATGAGCATGGAGTGGGAGGTCTTAGCATGGGCATGTCGGGGGATTATCGTACTGCCGTGATGATGGGAGCCACTCTCGTCAGGGTCGGAACCGCATTATTCGAGGATTGAGCCTAGTCGAGGTGGCCGCTTTTGACGCGCTTGGTCGCGATGTAGTCGGCGTTGTGCGGATTGGTCGGCAGATGGTGCGAAACCCGCTCAACGACCGTGATCCCGGCCCCTTCTAACACGCGGACCTTCGCCGGATTGTTGGTCAGCAGGCGAACCGCCTCGATCCCAAGCCCGCGCAGCATTGCGGCGGCCAGTGTGAAGTTGCGCACATCATCGGGGAACCCCAGCCGGCGATTGGCCTCGACGGTATCAAGGCCGCGATCCTGCAACTGATAGGCGCGCAGCTTATTCGCCAGGCCAATTCCTCGACCCTCCTGCCGCAGGTAGAGCAGGATGCCGCTGCCCTCAGTGGCGATCAGGCGCAGCGCCTCGCGCAGTTGAGGCCCACAATCGCACTTCAATGAGCCGAACACATCCCCGGTAAGACACTCGCTGTGAAGCCTTACGAGCGGCGGCTGCCCGCCCGGCGCTCCGACCATCAAGGCGACATGTTCCTGGCCATCATCCGGCGCACGAAAGGCAATCATCTGGCAGCCGGCGAGACCGTCGAGCGGAAGCTCAGCACGGGCGATGACCACCGCTCTCGCAAGCCGTTCCTGGTCGAGCAGATCATGCGATTGGACGCTGGCCGCGATCTCGGGCCGGTCGATCAGCCACAGCGCCGGAAGCACGCCCGCGAGCCTGGCGAGAATCAGCGCTGCCT
>CAMLKX010000230.1 GCA_946480515.1 uncultured Sphingomonadaceae bacterium
CTCGGCGTGTTTGCGACCTCGCTGTTCTACGGCGACAGCATGATCACGCCGGCGATGTCGGTCCTGTCGGCCGTGGAGGGGCTGACCACGGTCAATCCTGCCTTTGGACCATGGGTCCTGCCCATCGCGGTCGGCATCCTCGTCGGTTTGTTCGCCATACAGTCGCGCGGAACGGCGAAGGTCGGACTGCTCTTCGGCCCGATCATGCTGCTGTACTTTTCGACTATCGCGGTGTTGGGCGGCATGCATATCATCGATCACCCGGCGGTCATCTGGCACATGCTGAACCCGCTTGGCGCCTTGCACTTCTTTGTCGCTGACCCATTCCCGGCCTTCGTCGCGCTGGGGTCGGTCGTGCTCGCGGTCACTGGTGCCGAAGCGCTGTATGCCGACATGGGACACTTCGGCCGCAATCCGATCCGTGTGTCGTGGCTGGTATTCGTCCTGCCGGCGCTGCTGCTCAACTATCTGGGGCAGGGGGCGATGCTGCTCGCGATGCCGCCGGAGACCGCCTTGGCGACGGTCAAGAATCCGTTCTTCTTTTTGGCGCCCGAAATGCTGCGCTTGCCTCTCGTGCTCCTCGCCACGGCAGCGACGGTCATCGCCAGCCAGGCGGTGATTTCCGGCGCCTTCTCGGTCACACAACAGGCGATTCAGCTCGGCTTCATGCCACGCCTGCGTATCACCCATACCAGCGAGAGCGCCGCGGGTCAGATTTACATCCCGCTGATCAACTGGGCGCTGATGGTGATGGTCATCCTGCTGGTCGTGACCTTCGGTTCTTCGACCAACCTCAGCGCGGCGTACGGCATCGCCGTGACCGGTGCGATGCTGATCGATGGCGTGTTGATCTCGGTCGTGTTGATGCAGCTGTGGAACTGGAACAAGTGGGTTTCGGCAGTGTTGCTGGTTGTCTTCTTTACCGTGGACGGCCTTTATCTCGCCGCCAATCTGCTGAAGGTTCCTGACGGGGGGTGGTTCCCGCTGCTGATCGGCGCCGTCGCCTTCACCATGCTGACGACATGGGCGAGCGGCCGTAAGCTGATGATCAAGCGGCTCGCCGAATCCTCGCTGCCGATCGAGGTGTTCATCAAGTCCGCCGCATCGAGCGCCTCGCGCGTGCCCGGAACCGCCGTCTTCATGACCAGCGCCGACAAGGGCGTGCCGCATGCGCTGTTGCACAACCTCAAGCACAACAAGGTGCTTCACGAGCGAGTGATTTTGCTGACGGTTCAGATCGAGGACGTGCCCTATGTGCTCGCGGAGAAGCGCACCCGGATGACGCCCTACGCGGCCGGCTTCTTCCGCGTTGTCCTCCGCTACGGGTTCATGGAAGAGGTGAACGTCCCCGAGGAGCTTGGGCGGCTGGAAGGCTGCGGACCGGCTTGCACGATGATGGACACCAGCTTCTTCCTCGCCCGGCAGACGCTTATTCCATCTGCCACGCCCGGGATGGCGATCTGGCGAGAGAAGCTGTTCGCCTGGATGCTCCGCAATGCCGAAAGCGCTATGGAGTTTTTCAAGCTACCCACCAACCGAGTGGTAGAGCTGGGAAGCCAAGTCGAGATTTAGCCGGCCACCGGTTCGGAATCCCCGAAGCGGCTGCAACTGCCGGCTCGTTCCGGCATTCTCACGATCATGGAGATGATCGCATCCTGGGTCGCGCCGGTCGCGACGACCATCGCGGCGCTAATGACCGCGTCCAACCTCGGCACCCGCATTACCGGCTGGGGCTTCGCCGTGTTCCTGATCGGATCGATCGCCTGGGGCATCCTTGGGCTGGTGACCGATCAGCCAAGCCTGGTGTGGCAGAATGTTATCCTGTCGATCCTCAACCTGTTCGGCATCTGGCGCTGGCTCGGACGCCAGGCGAGGATAGAGGAAGGCGCGCGCATCGCTGCCGAGGCAAGCAGCAGCGCCCCTGGCGAAACCTTGTTTCCGATCTCACTGCTGGGGAAGGCCAAGGTCACCGGAGAGGACGGCACCGATCTGGGCCTGACGATTGACGCGATGGCCGGCTGTCGGAGCGGACGTATCGCCTATCTGGTCGCCAGCGAAGGGGGAGTGGCCGGCATCGGTGAAACCTTGCGCCGGATCGATTGGACGCGGGCGCGGGTGGACGGAGACACGGTGCGGCTCGCCGGAGTTCGCGATCTCACCGCTCTGACCGCCATCGCGCCGGACGATTGGCCGATCCGCTGAGCGCGCTGATCATCACCGCGGAACTGGGTCCAGCGGATTTCTCGCAGTTTCAGGCTGAGCGCACGCGCCACTATCCTCCCGAGAGAAATCTCGTTCCCGCTCACCTCACCATGTTTCACGCCTTGCCGCCATCGGCCGAAGAGGAGGTTCGGCGGCGGCTTGCCATCGCGGCCCAGCGGAGGCCACCACCCGCGGTCCTGGCTGGCATGATCAACTTGGGGAATGGCGTCGCCTACGCAATCGCATCGGATGAGCTTCAAGCGATCAGGGAAGAACTGGTCGAGCAGTTCCACGGGATGTTGACGGCGCAGGACTCCGCGCGATGGCGGCCGCACATCACGATTCAGAACAAGGTTGACCCGTCCGAGGCACGGAGCCTGCACCGGACATTGCTAGAGGATTTCCGTCCGCGGCCGATCGTGATCCATGGCCTCGCTCTGCACCGCTACCTCGGCGGGCCGTGGGAAGGCCTCGCGCGCTACCCGTTCCGCGGGAGCTGAGAGCGATCAGCTGACGTCGCCGATGCCGTCGCAGCTGAGATCGAAGGCTGCAAGTCCAGCTTCAAGAACCGAGGCGAGCATCGGCAGATCCATCAACTCGTCGATCGCCTCGCCGTTCTTATCGCCGCTGACTTCGGTCGTGGCTTCTTCAAGCGCCTCGTCCCAATCGCTCGCGTCATAGGTGCCCTGGCCGACCCAGCAGAAGGCCAGCACTTCGGCGAGCTGGTCTTCCCCAAGGTCTTCCAGCGCAGCACGAAGCTCTTCTTCTACCCCGTTGTTGATCTCGTCATCCAGGACAGACAGCACCTCTTCGCCAGTATCATCGACATTGTCCGGCTCTTCACCCGGATCATAATCGCTGGGAGTTTGGGCTTCATATTCCCTTGCGCGAAGGACGATTCGGCACAGTGTGTCCAGCGAGGTGAGTGGGTCCATCGTCTTCGTCTCCAGCGGTTCTAACGTGGAGACCTGAGAGCCGGTTCCTCGCATTGACCGCCCATCCGGTGCCTCTTATATGCGCGGTCGGTTGCCGCCCGGTGGTCGCTTTCGAACCGCCCGGTCCGGCTCCCCGCATCTCGTGGGGCGGAGTAGCTCAGCTGGTTAGAGCAGCGGAATCATAATCCGCGTGTCGGG
>CAMLKX010000231.1 GCA_946480515.1 uncultured Sphingomonadaceae bacterium
ACTCGGCGACTTGAAGCTCGACTGCCGTCAATCCCTTCGCGCCCTCGGCGATGCGGGCGTTCAGCGTCTGGCCTGGCTGCAGTTCCCACTGCGCGACACGGCGCACCGTCTCCATATGAACAAAGATGTCGGTCAACAGATCGTCGACTCGGTTGAGGAAGCCATAGCCTTTCGCGCGATTGAACCATTTGACAACTACTGGCTCGAACGGTCCAGCGGTGTCCAGCAGCGCCGCCCGGTCAGGCCGTTCGCGCGGGGCCATGTGCAGCGGCGGGCGGATGACATGCGCCTCGGAGAGATCAATCGAGACGATTTTCACGGCTTGCAGCCCCCGCTCATGCTGCTCAATCACACATTCGCAAGCGGCGCCTTCGGGCAGGCTGCGCCGGCCGTGATCGCGAAGGAGACTGAAGTGGACGAGAATGTCGCCTTCGACCTCCTCGCTGACCAGGAACCCGAAGCCCCGGGCGGAGTCGAACCACTTCACTCGAGCATGCACTAGGCGAGCCGGGGTCGGCTCGATTTCTGCCAAGTTTGCGGGCACCGGTTGCAGAGCGTTTTCCGCTTGGTTGGGCATCGAGGCCGGCACCGTCATGTCTATAGCATGGGTTAGTTTATGTTGAAACCGTACCGCAGGGTTCATCTTGTGTCATTCAGGACATCCACTGAGAGCGGAGTTCCTGGCGGGGAATTGGCGATCCGCCGCGCGAGCGCGAGGCTGTGGCCCGCTCGAACCATCGCCCCGATCCATTTTTCGCGCATCTCGCGGTCCTGAGCCCCTGTCGACCACGGACCGATCCGCCGCCGCCGGGCGAAGCGGAGCGCCGAGTCCGCTGCCTGTTCGATCGCCAGGTCGAGCGCGGCGGCGCCGTCATCCTCAGAAATTCCCGCAGCCCGCAAATTGTCGCTGACTCGGCGGACTCCATATCCACGATCGACCAGAGACCTGCTCTTGGCCAGCGCAAAGCCGGCGTCATTCACATAACCCGCCGCGCTTAGGCGCTCGACCAGGGTTTCGATCGGTGGCTCTCCATCACCCTGCCAGCCCCGCTCCCGCAATTTCCGGCGGAGGTAAATGCGGAGCTTGGCACGGCTGGTTGCAAACCGGCCAACATAAGCAATCGCCAGATCATTCAGGGCGGCGAGATCCAGTTCGCGCGGGGCGCGGCGTCCATTTCGGTGCGGCATGCGCCATGTTTGTGCCACAGTCGGACTCGATTACGAAGTTTGGCGGTTCGGGGGAGCCGCTGCGCCGCATTGCGGTGCATTCGCACTCGCCAACAGGCAGGATAACGGCGTGCTAAACCGCAATTCGACGATCACCGCCGATCAGGCGCCGCCGGGAACCACACCAACCCTGGACTCCCTCCCTCGCCGGAACAGCGATTTCGCGACCGTGGGCGAAGCGCTCGATTATGCCGCGCGCGGGCGGCGGGGAATGAATTTCCACGATGCGCGGGGGACGCTTGCGCAGGCCTACCCCTATTCCGAATTGCGGACCGCCGCGTTGGACATTGCGGCGAAGCTTTCCGCGCTGGGCCTCGTCAAGGGTGATCGGCTGGCGTTGGTCGCCGAGACCGGACCCGAATTCGCCGCCTGCTTTTTCGGCGCAATCTATGCGGGCGTGTGGCCGGTTCCGCTGCCATTGCCGACCTCGTTCGGCGGCCGCGAGGCCTATGTCGAGCAGCTCAAGATCATGCTCGGCAGCAGCGATCCCAAGCTGTTCCTCTATCCGGCCGAACTTGCGGATTATGCCGGTCAGGCGGCACAGCATTGCAACGTCGCTTCCCGTGACTGGAACAGCCTCGACGAGATCGCCGCCGAAGCGGCTCCGTTGCCGTCCGTCCGCGAGGACGAAATCGCCTATCTGCAATATTCAAGCGGATCGACGCGCTTCCCGCACGGCGTTGCGATCACGCATCGCGCTCTGCTCGACAATCTGCGCGCGCACGGACTGGGCCTCGCGATGATCGAGTCTGACCGCGTCGTAAGTTGGCTGCCGTGGTATCACGACATGGGCCTGGTCGGCTGCATGCTTTCGCCAATGGCGAACCAGGTTTCCGTCGATTATCTCAAGACCGAAGATTTTGCGCGGCGGCCGCTCGCCTGGCTCGACATCATCAGTCGCAACCCTGGCACGTCGATCAGCTACTCGCCGACCTTCGGCTATGACATTTGCGCCCGCCGCATGTCGGCCCAGCTCAAGAGTTCCGACCGGTTCGATTTGTCGCGCTGGCGCATCGCCGGCAACGGCGCCGACATGATCCGTCCCGATGTGATGCAGGCATTCGTCGACGCATTCTCCGCAAGCGGGTTCCAGGCATCGGCCTTCTGCCCAAGCTATGGACTGGCCGAGGCAACGCTCGCAGTGTCGCTGATGCCGCCGGGCGAAGGCATCCGGCTCGAACTGGTGGACGAAAGCGAGCTGTCTGGCACCGCCATTCCCGCCAAGGACCGGCCGCGGCGGTATCGCGCCATCGTCAACTGCGGCAAGGCCGTCACCGGAATGGAAATCGCGATCCGCGACGAGCAAGGACAGCCCCTGCCCGATCGCTCGATCGGCAAGGTGTTCGTGCGCGGTTCGTCGGTGATGGTCGGCTATTTCCGTGACGAGGAATCGACCCGCGCCTGCCTCAGCCCCGATGGCTGGCTCGACACTGGCGACATGGGCTATTTGTCGGACGGCTATATCTTCATCATCGGCCGCGCCAAGGACATGATCATCATCAACGGGCGCAATCACTGGCCTCAGGACATCGAGTGGGCGGTCGAGCAGCTCCCCGGATTCAAGGCCGGCGACATCGCCGCCTTCGCCATCACCGCTCCGACCGGCGAGGAACAGCCCGCGGTGCTGGTCCATTGCCGAGTCAGCGATCCGAGCGAACGCGGCCGGCTGCGCGACGATATTCGTGAGCGGGTCCGCGCCATCACCGGCATCTCGCCGGTGGTCGAGCTGATTCCTCCGCGCACCTTGCCGCGCACCAGTTCCGGCAAGCTGTCGCGGACGAAGGCCCGCAATCTCTACCTCTCGGGCGAAATCCAGCCCTACGACATCGCGGCTTGAGGACGGGCGTCGCGGATTAGTTCCGTGACTTCCACTTGCCCCGTTCAGCCGCCGCGTCTATCTCGCCGCTCGGCCTAGGGGTATAGCTCAGTTGGTAGAGCATCGGTCTCCAAAACCGAGGGTCGTGGGTTCGAGTCCCTCTGCCCCTGCCACGCCGGAGGCAGGCGCCTAACGCAGTTAGGAGCCGGTCGCCGCAGGCGAGCCGAACGATCGGACGGCCTGCTCGCACTCGCGCTGGCAGCCCAGGCCGCCGACGAAACCCCGCTGGA
>CAMLKX010000232.1 GCA_946480515.1 uncultured Sphingomonadaceae bacterium
CAGCTGGAATAGGATCGCAGAACATGAATGAGATGCGGCGTGATCCATTCCCAGTCGCGCTCGGGATCCTCTGATACCCACAGGAAGGCTGGGCCTTGGCTGGGATATTCGCCCGGATCGCGGTGCCCCAGCTTCGCACATTCGGTGCGGTAGATCGTCCATGACTGATCGCCGAACATCGGTACGAGCAAACCGTCGGCGACCTGCGCCGCCGCCCGCGCAACCTTGGGAGCAACTCCGCCGAGCATGATCGGCACGCGCACGGTCGGGATCGGCTTGATCTGGCAGGGCCGCCCTTCGAATTCGAATTCTTCGCCGCTCCACGCTTGCCGCAATAGGTGGAGAACCTTGAGGGTGTGGTCAAACCGGTCTTCGAAGGTGCGGCCGTACATCGCGAACTCGACCCTGCGATAGCCAAAGCCGAGCCCCAGCTCGTAGCGGCCGTGGCTGAGAATCTGCAGCACGGCGATGTCCTCGGCGAGCCGCACCGGATCATAGCAGGAGGCGAGCAGGATCGCCGAACGGATGCGGACTTGTTTTGTCCGTGCAGCCATCGCGCTGGCGAGGATCAGTGGCGACGGATTGTAACCGTCGTCGGAATTATGATGCTCGCCAAGCCCAAGCACATCGAACCCGATGCTGTCCGCCCACTCGGCGATGTCGAGCGTCGCATCGAAGAGTTCCGACCGGGGAGCGCCGAAATCCGGCGCTCGCATATCGTTGACGAGGACTAGCTCCATTCTTGCCGCTAACCAGCTATGCGTGCAGAGGCAAACATCGGCAGCCCCTTGTAGATCGGATCATCGGCGCCGGCACGCCCCGTTGCCACCCCTTCCGTGCCGAAATCATCATCGTCGGCGACTTCATGCTCCTCGGTCGATTCGAGGATGAAAAAGCGGTGGGCGAAGCGCCAAATTCCCCCGCGCCTTTGATAGCGGTCGGCATAGCGGCCCCAGGCGATGAACGCCCGCTTGCCGTCCGCAGTGCGGTGCCAGGCGCGCGCAGTGATCACCCCTTCCGCCTGATCGCCATCGATTAGGAACAGCATGTTGATCATGCTGTGGGATGTGGCGCTCCAGGTGGCTAGCATTGTCGGCAGCCAATCGATGAAACCGGTTGCTGGCCCGCAATAATAGGGGCTGTGATCGTCGACCGCGTCGTCATGATAGAGCGAGCGCAGCAACGTATAATCGCGACGGTCGATTCCGTGCCCATAGGCAGTGACGAGATGCTGGAGCGCGATCCGGTCCAGCACCTCGTCGACAGTCATGGCGTGGGGGTAAAGCCCGCCACCCCCACACTCCGATTCAGACACCGAAGCCGCCGGCAACCGAGATCGTCTGCCCGGTCACATAATTCGCGTCATTGGAGGCCAGGAACACAGCGGCCTTGCCGATGTCCTCGGCCTTGCCCCAACGCTTGATGGGCAGCATGGCCTTGACGTTGCGCTCCCACTCCTCGTCGAAATAGCCTTGTTCCTGACCGACTTTGAACTGCCCGGCATCGATCACCCCGACAAGGATGGAGTTAGCGCGGATCTCGTTCACGCCTTCTTCCTTGGCGATGCCCTTGCACAGCGATTCATTGCATGCCTTGGGAGCAACTGACAGGCCATCGAGATGTGGCCACCAATCATGACCGCCGGACCCGAGGTGAACGAACGAGCCGCCGCCCTTCGCCCGAAAATGCGGAATCGCGATCCGTGCAATGTGGTAGAAGCCGAACGCCTCGATCTCCATTGATGCGCGGAACTGTTCGAGCGACCAATCGGCGATCGGCACCTGGGCAACGATCGGTCCCGCTCCCCAGACGATGCTGTGGACCCGGCCGTGGGCCTCCGCCGCTCCGTTGAAGCCTGACTCCAGCTCCTCATACCTCCGCGCGTCGGCCTGATGAATGCTCGCCTTGCGACCCAAGCTGCGGACCTGCTGGGCGACGGCTTCGGCCACGTCCTGCTTGGACCGGTAGAAAATCGCCACATCAGTACCGGCCTTCGCGAATTCGAGCGCGACGCCCTTGCCGATGCCGCCGCTGCCACCGAACACCGCGACTGCCCCTTCGGGAAATTCCCTGCCCATTTCTCTCTCCTGTTCTTAGCCTGAAGTTACTCGGCGGCCTGGAGGCTTGGTGCCGGAGCCATGCCGCTGGTGTGATGAATCCCGTTGGCCCGAGCCTGATATTCCGCCGCCTTCGCGCGCGGATTGTAGAACTGGCGGTACCATGTGCGGCTGCGATGGAACGGCCCATCAGTCGGGAGCCGCAGGATGTTGAACGCCGGTCCCTTGGTCCGCCAGATCGCGAAATCCTGAGAAAAGGCCGCGAGCCCGGCGCTGTGGTAACCGTCGCGGAGCGCCATGTCGTCGGCAGTCGGCGGCGTGTTGCGCGCCTTGATCGTGATTCCGTGCCACACCTGGGTCACGCCATCTTCCTTTGGGGTATGGCAGATGATCTGCACCGCGTCGGTTTCACCGGAATAGCGGGCGATGAGGATGCCGGGGCCGGTGTAGAAGGCGTCAACATCAAGCACCCCTTCGTCGCTGGTCATGGTTTCATGACCGCCGCCGGAGATCTGCTTGCCAACCACGCCCTCGAAGACCGAGTCGAAATAAGCGAGCTTCTGGCCATGGATCGGCCCGAAGTGACGGGTGTCCACAAGATTGTCCAAAATCTCCTGCGGATGGACCGGCAGGGTGCCGAGGTCGTCATAGTCGCCCTTGATCCATTGCGGATCATCCCATTCGGGAAGGTCAGGAAGATCGAAATCGGGCTCGCCCTCTTCCGGGTCGTGCCACGCGAAGACGCAGCCGAAGCGCTCTTCGGCTGGATAGGACCGCAGCTTCGCCGCCGGCGGAATCGCTCCGTCGAAATAGGGGATGTGGTCGCACTTGCCGTCCGGTCCGAAGCGCCAGCTGTGATAGGGACAACGGATCGAATCTCCTTCAATCCGGTTAGCCGCAGCGCTCGACGTCTGGTCGGCGGCCAGGTGGGCCTTCATGTGCGGGCAATAGGCGTCGAGCAGAACGATGCGGCCGGATTGGCCACGATAGATCACGAGGTCTCGGCCCAGCATCCGGACCGCCGTTGGTGACTCACTCACGTCCGTCGCGCGGCACACCATCAGCCAGCCGCGCGGGAAGGTAAATTCGCCGAGGTTATATTCCGCCGTGGTCGCCATGATTCCTCTCCGCGCTGGATTTTGTTTTGCCGCGCTCACGCCCATCAAAATGCCATTGCGGCTCGTCATCGACAACGCGGTTGTCCTACAGTCTATCGCAGTGTGATAGGAATCGATCGCTCCATGGAAGGATCAGGAAATTTGCCGAAG